>JBBSDY010000090.1:0-9491 GCA_038240245.1 Polyangiales bacterium | reverse complement strand
GGCGACGCGGGGGAGCAAGTCCTTGCCGAAGGCGCTGGCGGTGCCTACGACGACCTGAAAGCCCTCCTTGGCGGCGGCGACGACCGTGGGGGCATAGCGCTCGCAGATGTACTGCGCCACGCTGGGATCGTCGGCGACCAGGATCTTGGCTGCCCCGAACCCCGTGAGCTCGCTGGCGCCGGCCTTGGCGCCCGCGCCGATGAGCAGGATCGAGAACGCGCCGCCGCTGGCCTTGGCCACCGATTGCGCAAAGGTGATGGCCGAGTGCGTGGTCTTTTTGACTTTGCCCTCGGCGAATTCTGCGACGACCAGGACGTTTGTCATGGCTAGAGCACCTTGGCTTCGTTGACGAGCTTGTCGACGAGCTCGGTAACGGATTTGACCTTGACCCCTGCCTTGCGCGCCGGTGGCGGCTCGAACGACAGGTAGCGAATGCGCAGGGCGCCGTCAGGGGACAGCTCGCCGAGCTTGATCTCGACGAGCGGCTTCTTTTTGGCCGACATGATCGCGGGCAGGGCCGCGAAGCGGACGCCGTCGTTGTACTTGAACGTCGCCGCGGTTTGCTTGGAGTAGACGCTGGTGGGCGCCACGATGCGAAGATCGACCGTGACGACCGCGGGGAGCTTGACCCTCAGGGTGAGAACGCCGCCATCGACCTCGCGCCCGACCAGGAGCGAGCCGTCCTCTTCTTTGATGGTGGCGGCGAAGGTTGCCATGGGCCAGCCGAGAAGCTCGGCGAGCATCTGACCGACCTGGTTGGAGTCGCCGTCGACGGCCTGCTTGCCCATCAAGACGACGTCCGGCTTCTCGCGCAAGACCAGCGCATGCAGGGCGCGAGCGACCAGGCTGCCGTCGAGCGCGTCATCCTGGCTGTCGATGCGGATTGCGCGATCGGCTCCGGTCGCCAGCGCCGAGCGGAGCGAGGTTTCGGTCTCTTTGGGGCCGAAGGTGACGACGATGGTTTCGCCGCCTCGTTGCTTGGGGGTGGCGCCGTTCTCGGTGAGCCGCAATGCCGCCTCGACCGCATACTCGTCGAAGGGGTTGGGCTTCCACTCGAGGCCGGTCGTGTCGATCTTCGCGCCACCGGCCGGGATCTTGATCTTGTTGGCGTTGTCGGGGTCGGCGACCCGCTTGAGGGGGACCAGGATCTTCACGGCGCGGCTTCTCCTTTGAATCGCTGTATTCATAGGACAGAAACGTCCGCTCGACACCATCTTTCGATCGGCATATTTGCCGATCGAAAGGACTGGCGGGGTCGCCGTGCTGCTGTGGTACGCCGAGGCCTCGGACGTGCTAGAAGCGTCGAAGCTCTGGATGCCCATCGTCTGTGACTATTTGGTCCTCGGCAGCGGGATTGCCGGGCTCTCGTTTGCGCTCGACGCATCCGCGCACGGTGACGTGGTCATCGTCACCAAGCGCGCGCGTGACGAGTCGAACACCAAATACGCTCAAGGCGGGATCGCCAGCGTGCTCGGTCAGGGCGACACCTTTGCCGCGCACGTGGCCGACACCATGGCGGCGGGCGCGGGGCTCTGCCACGACGTGGTGGTCGAGCTTTGCGTGCGCGAGGGACCGGGCCGCATCGCGATGCTTCGCGACATCGGGGTAAAATTCACCAGCGCGAGCTCGCACGAGACCGACGCCGATCTCGATCTCGCGCGCGAGGGTGGTCACAGCGCGAGGCGGGTGGCGCACGCCGCCGACATGACGGGGCGAGAAGTCGAGCGCGCTCTGCTCGAGGCCATCGCCCAAAACCCGCGCATTCGCATCTTCGAGGAGCAAACCGCGGTCGATCTGATTTTGATGTCGAAGTTCGGTGGCCCCGATCAGTGCGTGGGAGCGTACGTGCTCGACAATGCCACCGGTGCCATCCAAACGGTGCTCTCGAGGGCGACGTTGCTCGCCACCGGAGGAGCAGGCAAGGTCTACGTCTACACGACGAACCCCGACGTCGCGACCGGGGACGGCGTGGCGATGGCGTACCGCGCCGGCGCCGAAGTCGCCAACATGGAGTTTTATCAGTTTCACCCGACGTGCTTGTTCCATCCTCGCGCCAAGAATTTCTTGATCAGTGAGGCGCTGCGCGGGGAGGGGGCGGTACTTCGCGGGCTCGATGGGGTCGCTTTTATGAACCGGCATCACGCCATGGGCGATCTCGCACCCCGCGACGTCGTGGCCCGCGCCATCGACTTCGAGATGAAGCGCACCGGCTCCGAGCACGTGCTCCTCGACATTAGCCACAAGCCCGCGTCGTTCGTGCGTGAGCGGTTCCCCAACATTTACATGGAATGCTTGCAGTTCGGGATCGACATCACGGCGCAGCCCATTCCTGTCGTGCCTGCCGCGCACTACATGTGCGGTGGGGTGACCACCGATCTCCACGGCCGCACCACCTTGCCCGGCCTCTGGGCCATCGGCGAATGCGCATGCACGGGTCTTCACGGAGCCAATCGCCTGGCGTCCAACTCGCTCCTCGAGGGTCTGGTCTTCGGCCACCGCGCCGCTCTCAAGCTCGCGGCCCAGATCACCGAGCTACGCTCGGCTCCCGTGCCCGATGTCCCGGACTGGGCCATAGGCGCCGCGGCCCCGAGCGACGAGGCCGTCGTCGTCACCCACAACTGGGCCGAGATCCGGCAGCTCATGTGGAACTACGTCGGGATCGTGCGCTCCGACGTACGCCTCCGGCGAGCAGCGCGGCGCATCGCCGTGCTCGAGGAAGAGATCCGCGAGTACTACTGGCGCTACCTGGTCACGCGCGATCTGCTCGAGCTGCGCAACATCACCACGGTGGCCGAGCTCATCGTCTCGTGCGCATCCTCGCGCCGCGAGAGCCGTGGCCTTCACTTCACCATCGACTACGCGAGCCTCGATCCCCGCCAGGCACGCGACACCGTCGTGAAGCGTGGTGTGCTGCCGCATTTGAGGGGCTAGGACCGACCCCTTTACCCTCTATACAGGGAAAATGCCGCGCGATACCGTGCGGGGATCATGCGTGTGGCATCCATCGTTTCTCGAGCTTTGCTTTCTTTCGTTTTGACGCTTGCCGCCTGTGGAGCGCGCGCGTCGCACGTCGAAGGCGACACGATGCCCGACGGTGGCTCGACCCCGGTCATGCCCGAGGGAGGAGCCGTTTCGGCGATCCCCGATCCGCCGGACGATAGCTGCGCCGCGCTCGAGCTCCAGTACACGTCGAGCTGCACCGGCACATGCAAGGATCCAACCTGTGCGTGCCCTTCGGGCATGCTGACGGCCCCCGGCGCTTGTTTCGCGCCCAAACAGACGGGATGTCTCGCCGCGTTGAACTGCTCGGTAGCGTGTCGGGGCGGCGACTTCGTGTTGGCGTTCCGGTGCATGTCCACGCCCCCCGCGTCTTGCGCGGCCGACGCGGACTGCCCCGGCATCCAACGCTGCGTCGTCACGGCGGGCGCCACCAGGGGCGAGTGCAACTCGGGCAACAACGGCGATCGGTGCCGCGAGTCGGCCGATTGTGAGAGCAGCCACTGTGTTGCCGTCAAAGAAGATGGCACCAGGCAATGCGTCGACGGAATGGTCGGCGATCTCTGCAACGAGAACGCCCAGTGCGGCTCGCATAGGTGTGCACTGCCGGGGGGGCACTTCATCGGTCGTTGCACCGCAGGGCGCGAGCGCGATCCGTGCTTTGCCCCGAGTGACTGCGATCCCAATATGCTCTGCGTCGGCGACGGCCCCCGCGGCGCTAGCGTGTGCACCAAGGGTCTCGACGGATCGCAGTGCACCACTGCGAAGGACTGCCTCGACGGGCGCAAGTGCGTTCTCAACGTCGAAGACATGATGCAACCGCGCACTTGCTCCAGCGGCATCGTGGGATCCAACTGCGGGTTCGACACCGATTGCGCGTCAGGGTTCTGCGTCCTCAGCAAGTGCTCGGGAGGCATCAAGGGTGCGAAGTGCAGCTTCGGGTCGGATTGCACGACCGGATTCTGCAACATGGGCGCCTGCGGCAACGGCGCAGCCGGCGATCTCTGCAACACCGACGACTCATGCCAGAGCGGCAAATGCACCGGGTTCCCCATGGGAGTGACCAGAGTCTGCACCGATGGAGCCGATGGTCATGTCTGTCGCACGAACGAGCAATGCGAGTCAGGGCATTGCGCGGGTCCAGGCGTGTGCACCCGCCGGCAGGTGGGCGATGTCTGCAACAACGCCGCCGACTGCGTCGGGGGCACGTGCCCCGTGACTGATCCTCTTGCGGGCCCGTGTCCCGTGGCCATGCCCGCGCCCGCACTCACGCTGAGCTCTTGCGCGGACAACGGGTACTGCACCCCGGGCGCCTTGGGGGCGCCGCCTGGCGCGATGGTGCGCAGCACTTGCTACCACTTCAGGTGCATCGCGGGTGCAGCCCAGGATGCAGGGACGGATTGACCACAGACGGCGACTACGGCTGCTCTTTGACCTCTGCGGTGGCCGTCTCGGTGGTGGCCACGACTTCGCCCGGGTAGCCGAAGCGCACGGTCGGCACGCCGGGACGTGCCTCTTTGGCTTCGGTCAGCGAGAACGGGTGCAGCGATGCCACGCGGAACGTGGCCGCTCCCGGACCGAACCACGTCTGAACGCCGACTTCTTCGTCGGAGATGACGCAGCGGGCCTGGTCGGTGATGCCCCAGTCGTTGAAGAGGGTGAGGTGGCCGACTTCGCGACGAACGAACCCGAAGGGTTTCCACTCGCGCTTGTGCACACCGCCGTGACGGTAGGCAAAGTGCCAGACGATGGGGAACTTGCCGCGCGGCGCGTGCGTCCGAAGCACGACGTTTTGGTAGAAGTTGGCGCCATTGCGAGGATCGTGGCTGAACTCTTGAACGACCCAACCGCGATCGAAGAAGCGTTGCGCGATGGGCTCGGAGGGCCATTCGTCGGCCGGCTCGGCGAAGTGCCGCAAGAACGACAGCGGCGTGAGCAGACCGCTCCACTTGCCGGTGCGTGCTGCGCGCGTGATTTTCGGCCACAAGACCGGAAAGGTATCGGCGTCGAACGTCCACAGGGCGGTCGGGTCGACGTCGAGCGCGCCGGCCAGCGCAAGGATGCGCTCTTCGTCGCGGGGAAAGTGGCTGCCGTCTGAAGAGAGCCACCGCGTCACGGTGCTTCGATCGGGGGGAGGTTCGAGCGACAACGCTGCTGCCAGGCGCGAGATGCTGCCGCCGTATTTATCGTCGATGACGCCTCGGATGCACCCGCCATGGAGTCTCAACATCGTGACCCTCTCTCTCTTTTTCGGTGGCATTCGTTCATCAGGGGAAGCCTCGTTCTCCGACATCGGGGGTGCGACCTTGCATTCCGAGGTAGGACGTCGTGCCCTCTTCTATGTGTCCGGGCGTCGAACAAATTGTGAAAATCGACCCCAACACCCGCCGAAAGAAGGTTTCCCGGAGAGCCGAAAGAATGTTTCCCTGAGACTGGAAGACGGAAAGGCCAATATCCGGACATTAAGACCCAGGACGACGCACGCTTGGGCACCGGAACCCCGGCGAGCCGCCGCCCCGAGGGTCTCGAGACCGAATGGCTTTGGCTGCACAGGTAGACGACGGGCCTGGCTCGCATCGCGGGCTTGCGGCGGCACCGCCTGCCTTTGCAGACGTGTACCAAGAGACCTTTGCTTTCGTGTGGCGCACGGCCCGGCGGCTGGGCGTCATGGACAGCGCAGTCGACGACGTAGCTCAGGAGGTTTTCGTAACAGTCTACAGGAGGCTCGATCAATTCGAGGGGCGGTGCTCGGTCAAGACGTGGGTGTTCAGCATCTTGATGGGGATCGTTCGAAACTACCGGCGAAGCCGGCGGCGCAAGGGTGCGGCAGAGCCGATCTCGGCAGCCGTCGTCGACCCCGAGCTACTCGAAGACGGCGGGCACGATCCACTCGAGCAAGCAAGTCGCGCCCAGGCCGGGCGCATGGTTCACCAACTTTTGGACGAGATGACCGAGGACAAAGCAATCGTGTTCGTACTGGCGGAGCTAGAAGGTCTGACGGTGCCCGAGATTTCGGAGCTCATCGCCGCCAACGTCAACACGGTCTATTCGCGCTTGCGCGCCGGGCGAAAAGAGTTCGACCAGGCACTCGGGCGCATGCGAGCGAGAGAAGCGGAGAATTTCCAATGAATGACCTCAGTCCGCAAGCGAAAGCGCTGCTGCGAGCGGCCCGCTCGTTCGACGATCCGAGCGATGACGATCATCGCCGGGTCCGTTCGTCCGTGCTCTCTCGCGTGGGCGCCGGCGCGGCAATTGGCCTCGCGGCCACCATGTCGACCTCGACGCTCGCGGCTAGCACAGGCGGTGTTCTCGGTGGAGCGGTGGCCAAAATCGGAATCGTCGTTCTGCTCGCCGGGGGCGTCTCCACCGGCGCTTACTTCGCGACCCACGCGCGGTCGGCCGCACGGCCGGCCATCGTCCAGACCCTTCAGACGCCGCCCCAGTCAACCGTGCCCGAGGTCGCGACGGCGATGGGGATCGTCGAAGCGCCGGCAGCGATCGATGACAGCGCCAAGGCTTCCGAAGGCGCTTCGCCCGCGCCGCGGGTCGCACACACCAAGGGGCACACGCCGCGCGCCAGTGGCGACATCGAGGGTGAGGTCCACTTGCTCGAAGAAGCCGATGCCGATTTGCGCCGTGGCGATGCGACTGGTGCGCTGTCGCGCCTGGCCGAGCACGCCGCCAAGTATCCAACGGGCGCGCTTCGCCAGGAGCGAGACGGCATGAACGTCGTCGCGCTGTGCCAGGCGGGGCGTCAGTCCGAGGGGCGGGCCGCGGCCGCGCGGTTTCTTTCGCGCAGCTCCAAGTCGGCGCTCGCCTCCCGCATTCGCGCGGCGTGCGGCATTCCGCGCGACTAAGTGCTTGGCCGCGCGACTAAGTGCCAGGCCGCTGGGCTAAAACCGAGCGGCCAGTCCGAGGCGGCCGTTCACCTCCACGTGGGTCGCGGTGTAGACACGTCCCACGTTGTCGAGAACGAAGTTGGCTCTCCCGGGCGCATAGCCGGCCCCGACGTCGAATCGCAAGAGAAACGTCGGACCGAGGCGGATGTCGACGCGGGGTCCGAGACCGACGGTGACGAGCCATGTCGATGCCGAGCCCGGCGTCGTGACGCCGAATCCGCGCGAAGCCAATCGATTGACGAGGCTATCTGCGCACCCCAGTAGCTCGACCTGCACGCCGAAGATTCTGCCGCAGGCTCGGATCCCGGCCGAGGCGAGGGTAAAGCGACCACCGGTCGAGCCTTTGACGGTGTTGCGCTGCGGCGCATAGAGCGCGCCGAGCAGCTCGACGGAAAAGGCCGGCAGTCTCAGCCCCGCGTCGAGCTCGCCGCCCAGGCCAAGCTGAGGCAAGAGTCCCACCTCCGTGGCGGGACCGAGTACGGCGAAACCTTGCAGTGCCCGCGTCGGCTCGCGAACGACAGCAGGAGACAAAGGTTTTGGAGCCACGTCGTTCTGTGGTGGGGGTAGTACCGGAGGCGGCTCGCTCGCCGCAGCTCGCGGTTCGATGGTGATCGCAACGACCAGGGCGACCGCCTTTTCGAGCGCGCGGCAAGTAGGAGCCGCGAGCGACCGTTCGCTGACCTCACCACCCGTCTCCAGGCGAACCCTAACTCGCCATCCGTCTTCGCTGGCGGTGACGGCTGCAAATGCGCGGACGGTGCGCTCGTGGGAGCTTTCGCCGATGAGTCTGGAGATATCGCGCTCGACCTCCTGGCCTGAAGGGCACTCGGGTGGGGCTTGCCAGGTAAGGTCGAACGAGCGCACGTTGTCGGCCCGCGCAGCGCCCGGCCATGTGAGCGCCGACAAGACGATCCCGATCGCCACGATGCCGGGAGAGCCGAATCGCAGGTTCGGCCTGGGGCTCATACCTCCAGTCTTTTGTCCCATTGGCGCCGCGAAAGCCAGACCTTCGCGATGTCAATCGCCGGGCAGGTGAGCCCAGGCCGATCCGAGACGGCCCGCATCTTCGTCAGAGAGCAGGGTGGGGTTGGCATCGACGGCGCGCTTGGCTTCACCGAGCCAGCGAATCGTTTCCGGGCGATCGCCGAGGGCAAGATGAGTGAGGCCGCGGTAAAGCGCATAGCGGGCCCGATCGCACCCGTGCCAACCCAGGGCGTCACGCTCGACGTCGCGAAGCTGCTCGATCGCCTCGGGGTAGCGGCCGTGGTCATAGTCGCGCACGCCGGCACCGAAGGAACCCGTGCACCCGGATGCCCACCATGCAAGGGCCGCGAAGCAGCAGGCACGAATCGACATGCTCCCCATTCGGCTCGTCGCGCCGGTAGTTGCTGAAATTCGCGTCCATTGCCCCCTCGGCCCCCGCTCGTTTCCGGTGGCCGCGTCGATTTTCGGGGCCTGCCAGCGAGATTCTGCTGGCATGGATTTGTCGATCGCGCCAAAGTTGGGCCCTTGCTGAGCGACCGGGGCCGCACCACCACCAACGACGAGATCATCCGGTTCGGCAAGCGAGCTGGGATTCGCCTTTTCACAACGGCGGTGACGTGATGGCAAGCTTGCTCATCTCGCTCGCCGGCGCATTCGAGACGTTCGCCATTAGCGCGCCGACCGTGGTCGATTCGATTCTCGGCCGCGTCACCGTCGAGCGCTGCGATGCGCGGCTCAAGAGCTGGGCCAAGAAGCTGCTCGATCAGGCCCGCGTCACGCGCACCGTTCGCAACGTCGAGCACGCGGGGGCCTCCGAGGTGTTCATCCTGATGTCGAACCACCGCAGCCTCTACGACGTTCCGCTCCTCATCGAGTCGTTTCCTCGAACGTTGCGCATGGTCACCAAGAGCGAGCTTTTTCGAGTCCCTATCTGGGGCTCGGCCATGCGCGAGTCGGGGTTCATCGAGATCGATCGCAACAACAAGAAGCGCGCCAGTGAGGGCATCGAGGTCGCCAAGGATCGACTCAAGCAGGGCATCAACGTGTGGATTGCTCCCGAGGGCACGCGCAGCCGCACGGGCGAGCTCGGAAAGTTCAAGATGGGCGGCTTTCGTCTGGCGCTCGCCACCGGGCTCAGAATCTTGCCGGTGGCCATTCGCGGCACCGAGAACGTGCTGCCCGCCGACGGGGTCTTGGTCCACCGGGGGGCATCGGTCGAGATCGAGTTTGCTCCGCCCATCGATCCGGCCGCTTTTGGCAGCGGCAGTCGAAATGATCTGATGCTCCTCGTTCGCGACGCGATAGCCGCGATGCTCTGATCGAATGTTCCGGGGCCAGCGTGATACATAGGGGCGAATGAAAGGTCTGACGCGGGGAATACTGGGCGGATGCATGACCCTGCTCCTGCTCCTGCTCGTGACCCCGGCCCTCGGGGCGGACACAGCGCATGCACCGCCGCCCGCCGAGCTCATTCCCACGGTACGCCCCACGACGAAGTCGTTCTACGGATGGGAAATCCTGGCCACCGGTGAAGTGGGTGCCCTCCTGGCGGCGGCGGGGGTGTTGCTGCCCGACGATCCCTTCGGGTCCGCGCCGGCCACTGCCGCGTTC
>JBBSDY010000089.1:0-9510 GCA_038240245.1 Polyangiales bacterium | reverse complement strand
GACGGGCGACGCTGCGGGAGCGACGGTGCACGCGCGCCACGCAGCATGGGCGTTCGTGCCTGGAGCTCGGCACGTGCCCGAGGCCTACCGCAAGCTTCATCAGATCGCCGAGCAGAGCGAGGCGCGCGGCGATACCGAAGCGGCTCTCTTCGCGTGGCGCGCGATTCGCGCGGCAGCGATCGGTTCGCGGTCCTGGCTCACCTCGCACGACGCCGAGCGCGATGCGGCCGATGCCGCCATTTCTCGCATCTGGGTGGCCGTGCGTTCTACCTCGTCGGCGGCGCGCCCGACGCCGAGCTCCGAGACGTCACGAGCGTACCGGGCGATGATGTCAGCCGATCCTGCACCACCGCTCGGCTGGGGTCTGCTGTTTTTGGCGGGAGCAGGGCTCTGGGTGGTGGCGGGCATCCGGCTCGCGCGGCGCGGCTTCGACACCGAAGGTCATCTCGTGTGGCGAGAAGCGCGCACCACGGCGGCTCTGGCGGTGTCCGGGCTGGCAGCGTGGCTCGCCGGACTGCTCTGGCGCTAGCCCTTGCCCTTGCCCTTGCACTTTGCACGCACGTGGGCAAAGTATCGGGCGTGGGGTTCCTGGACAAAGCGCGCGCCTTGTTCGGCGTCGACAAGGCTGCCGCGAAGACTTCCGAATCGGGGCCTGCTCCGGCCGACGGTCGATCCGGTCGCAAAAAAGATGGCCGCCCGCCGCTGCCCGTCGTGGCCGCTGGCGCCAGCGCCACCGTCGAAGATGCGCTTGCGGCGCGCGACAAGGGAGCGAACGACGAGGCGTACGCCATCCTGGCCGCCATCGATAAGGGGCACGGTCTTCGAACCGTCCTGCGCGCCGCCGCCGCGCTCGAGGCTGGCGACGAGGACGAGCTCGCCAAGGTGTTGTCCGCCGTCGCGGCCGAGCAGCCGGCGTGGCAGCTTCGGCTGCAGGTTGCCGCGGCGCTCGGCGATGGACAAGAGCGCGCTGACCTGGTGCGCGAAGGAGTGCGCCTCGGCGCGCCCGCGTGGTCGGTTGCCTGGCTCGACGTCGGCGCGTCCGATCCGGCGCGAAGCCGCGCGGCGCTCGTCGACCTGCTCTTCGAGGACGCCGCCCTCGCTCGCACCGTCGCCGCGCGTGAGCTCGAGGTCCCGGGCGTCCATTCCGACAACGACGCCGTGCGCCGCTACGCTTCGTTCGCCCACGGGCGCGATCTGATCAAGCGGTTCGGAGCCAGGCACGTCGCCAGCCTTCTCGAGCGCGTGGGTGCGAAACCGTCGTGAGCCGACCGGTGCTCTCGCTCTTCCGGCTCGACCGGGCGGCGCTCGGTGCCTTCACCAGCGAGCTGCGGGGGCTTTTGGCGCGCGACGATCGCGCCGGGGTCTCGTCATTGCTCGGCCTGGGTGAGGAACTCGCGCGCCGGGTCACTGCGGCGAGCCGGGCGGTCGATTTGCTGCTGCGGCCCGACGACGATCCCGAGGTCGCGCCGCTTTTTGCCTCGCTGCGCCGCGTCGCCAAGCGGTCGGCCCTCGAGCACGTGTGGACGAGCGAGTCGCCTTCGCTCGAGGGGCGACTTCGCGCCTACGACATCCTGCGCGACGAGGACGAGATCGCCGGCAAAATCGACCGGCTGCTCGACATCGCCAATCTGCCCTGGTTTTTGCAGCGTCCCGGGGGGACGGGCGGCTGGCTCGACGATGAGCAGCGCGCCGAGCTGGCCGAGCGAATGCAGGCTCTCGGCCCGACCCTTCCCGACGAGGTCAACGCCTTCGTCGATGCGCTGAGCGGCATGGACGGCGACGTGCTGGTGCACGACCGCCTCTGAGGCCGGGGCCTGGCGATTTCGGTTCCTTGGCCGCTCGCCCGCCGATCTGCTAACCGCAGACCATGGACGCCCAGCTCGGCGAGAGCCTGCACGCTTTTTTGGATTTCCTGGGCAGCGAGCGCCGGGCGTCGCGGCACACCGTGGCAGCCTACCGTCGCGATCTCGCGCAGCTCCGGGCCTTCATGGTCGAAAAACGGGGCAGCGAGCTGCCCGCGGGCGAGATCGACGTCTTTCTGCTGCGACAATGGCTCGGCTCCATCGCTCGCGTGGTCGCCCCGCCGTCGGTCGCCCGCAAGATTGCCGCAATCAAGGCCTTCTTTCGGTACCTACATCACCGCGGCCTCATCGCCAAAGACCCAGCTTCGGATCTGGCCAGCCCCAAGGTGCGCCGGCCCCTGCCGACGTTCCTGGGTGTCGATGCGGCGCGCGAGGTGATGGAGTCGTCGGACGGGCAAGAGCCGGCCGGAAAGCGTGACCGCGCCGTCCTCGAGGTTCTCTATGGATCGGGATTGCGCGTATCCGAGCTGTCCAACCTCGACCTGGGCGACATCGATTTGAAGCAGGGCAGCTTGCGGGTCGTCGGCAAGGGAAACAAGGAGCGCGTTGTCCCGCTCGGCCGCGCGGCGATCGCATCGCTCGAGGCTTACCTCGAGGTTCGCACGTCGCTGCCCAGAGGCGCCTCGGCCCACCCCCAGGCTCTCTTTCTTTCGGTCCGGGGAGCGCGCCTCGGCGTTCGACAGGTACAGGTCCTGGTGCACCGCTACGGCGCCCTCGGCGCGGGCCGAGGCGATCTGCATCCGCACGCGCTGCGCCACACGTGCGCCACCCACATGCTCGAGGGCGGCGCCGATCTTCGCGCCATTCAAGAGATGCTCGGCCACGCGAGCCTGGCGACCACGCAGCGCTACACGCACGTCTCGCTCGACCAGCTGATGAAGGTGTACGATGGTGCACACCCGCTGGCCAAACGTGGACGATGATCGCGAGAGCTCAGCCAGTCGTTCGTGGCGCCCCCGTCGACGCTGGGATCGTCGGATGGCCCAGGCGGATCGCGCTCGGGGTTGCCGGCGCCTCTTTCGGCGCGACGGTGGCATCGGTCGCCGACGCGCTGTGGGCGAAGACGTCGGTGAGCACGCCGTCGGTGCCTTTCTTGCCCCTGGCCCGTCTGGACGTCGGTCTGAACGTGCCCTTCGCCCTGGTGGTCGGAATCGGAGTCGCGCTCTTCGGGCTGGTGATCGAGCCCCATCGGTCTCGTTCGCCGAGCGGTCTCTGGCGAGACTTGCTCCTGGCTGATCTCGCTCGTCGCCGCAGGCTCGCGGCGTGCCTCGGTCCCATCGCCATCAGCCTGCCGATATGGGCGACAGCCGTCGGGCACTTCGCGAAGAAGGCGATGGCCGCCGAGGGCTCGAACCTCACGAGCGGTGTCAGCATGGCGCTCGCGGCGCTCGTGCTGGCGCTCGTTGCGCTGACGATCGCACTCGCGGTGGGCGATCTTCTCGACAGGCTACTCGATCGCGCGCGGGTCGAGCTCGATCCGCGCAAGGCGCTGCTCGCGGGGCTGGCGGTGGCCTCGGCGATCGTCGTGCTCGGTGTGAGCATCGGGACCACCGGCGCAGAAGGCGGGTGGCTCGGGATCTGGGGAGTCTTGAAACGCCCCGAGCTCGATCTGCGCGCTCCACTGTTGCTCGGCGCGATCGCGGTGGCCGCCTACGGCGTGCCCCACTTGATTCAGCGCACCCCGATCTTGGCGCTCGCCCTCGGGGTTTTGCCGCTTGGTTTCACGTACGAGGGCGCGGTGAGGCTGGCGCGTTTTCCCGAGCTCGCCTCGGCGCTCGAACGGGGAGCGCCGCTCGGTAAAATGTCGCTCGCGGCGCTGCGCCGCGCGACCGATCGTGATCACGACGGCTACAGCCCGTTCTTCGGTGGCGGCGACTGCGACGATCACGACGCTCGCATCAACCCGCAGGCGCTCGACATCCCTGGCAATGGCATCGACGAGGATTGCTCGGGCAGCGATGCTCCAGTGCCGGCGCCGCGCGAGGTCGCGCCCGTGGAAGTCACGCCAGCCTCGCAGGCAAGTCTTCTGCCTCAAGATCTCAACGTCATCTTGATCACGGTCGATACGCTGCGGGCCGATCTCGGCTTCCAAGGCAATCCCAAGCCTCTATCGCCCAACCTCGATGCGCTCGCGGCTCGCTCGGTGGTGTTCGATCGCGCTTACTCGCTCGCATCGTACACGGGCAAGAGCATCGGCCCGCTGCTCATCGGCAAGTACCCCTCGGAGACCCATCGAGGCTGGGGCCACTTCAACAAATACACCGCCGACGACACGATGGTCGCCCAGCGATTGCAAAAGGCGGGCGTTCACACGGTCGGCGTGCAGGCTCACTGCTACTTCAGCGCGGCGTTCGGCCTCTCGCGGGGCTTCGACGTGTGGAGCTCGCGTGCGCAGCCACCTGCCGGCTCTGATCAGGACAACGATGCCACCATCACCGGAGGCGCCCTCACCGATGCCGCCATCGCCGTGCTCTCCGATCTCGGGAACACCCGCGCGCCCTTTTTTACGTGGATTCACTATCTCGATCCCCACTCCGAATATGCCAAACATCCCGAAGCGCCCGATCTCGGAAAGGGCATGCGCGCAGCCTACGACGGTGAGGTCTGGTATGCCGACCACCAGATCGGCCGCTTGCTCGAGTTCTTCGCCCAGCAACCGTGGGGCGACAAGACGGCGATCGTGGTCACCAGCGATCACGGCGAAGCCTTTGGCGAGCACGGGATGATTCGGCACGGATTCGAGGTTTGGGAAGAGCTGGTGCGCGTGCCGTTTCTTTTCGCCATCCCTGGCGTCACGCCGCACCGCGTGGCGGTTCGACGCAGCGCCATCGATCTGGTTCCCACGTTGCTCGATCTCATGGGCCTGCGGATGACCGAGCCCGAGTCGCCGTTCGATTTTCTCTCTGGTCACTCCCTGGCCAGCGACATCGCCATGCCGCCCGGCTACCGACCCGCCGAGCGGGACATCCTGGTCGACATGCCTGCGGGCCCCAACAACGACGAGCGCCGCGCCTTCATTCACGAGGGCCGCAAGCTCTACATCTCCAATGCCGTCCGCTACCAGCTCTTCGATCTCGAGAGCGATCCCGCCGAGAAAAACGATCTCTCCGGCGACAAGGACCTGCTGGCGGACATGAAGGCCCGCTACCAGGAGTTTCGTGGCGGCTTGCGCGAAGTGATGGTTCGACGCGCTACCGCGCCTTGACCGTGGCGTCGCTCCAGCGCGACAAAATGTGCCCGAGCTCGGCCGCGAGTCGATTAGGATATCAGGCTGCGACGCCACGAGACGCTCGGGCGCCAGGAAACCACCCTGCACGCCGATGGTGCGGCATCCTGCGCGACGGCCGGCCTCGATGTCCTGCGGACCGTCGCCGACCATCACGAGCTGTGGTGGCTCGATGTCGAGCAGTCGGGCGACTTCGAGGATCGGCAGCGGCGATGGCTTCACGGCAGCCAGATCGCCTTGCGCGACGATGGCCGGAAAGAGGCTTGTCACGCCGAGTCGCTCGAGCACGGCGTTGGTGGTCTTGCGCGGCTTGTTGGTGGCGATCGCCAGCTTGTAGCCGCGCAGCTCGTCGAGGACGGCCCGCGCGTGCGGCATCCACTTGGTGTGATCGGTGGGATGCTCGAGGTAGTACTCGAGGTAGCTCTCGAGAACCTTGTCGACCTCGGGGTGCTTGTCGGGCAGTCCCGTCGCGCGAGCGCAGAGCTGCCGAGCACCGTCTCCCACGAACCTGCGAAGAGTGGCGGCGGGCAGAGTCTTTCGACCGTTGCTCTCGAGCGCGTGGTTGATGGCCGCCACGATGTCCCCGCCCGAATCGATGAGGGTTCCGTCGAGATCAAACACGATCCCCCGGGGCGACTGCATCATTTGGCCCACCGTACTCGATCTGTCGTCCAGGAAACCAATCGAAAGTTCCTATGCAGCCTCGCCCTGGCGGGCGGATGGCGGTGTGACGGTGATGTTTTCCAGGATCTCGCGCAGCCGCGTTCGCGCGCGGTGCAAACGTGAACGCACCGCGCTCTCGGTAACGCGCAGCCGATCGGCGATTTGCTGCAAACCTTGATCATCGTGGTAATGGTCCACCACGATGCGCCGGTATGGCTCGGGCAATTCGGCCAGTGCGGTGCGCAGAACGGTTTCACACTCGGTGTGCGACCGTGACTCGTGTCCATCGTCGGCGGTGGGGTGAGCTGGGCCGATGGTGCCGAGGTCTTCGAGGTCGAGCCCTTCGACGAGCCGCGCGCGCCGGCGCCGTTGCGAACGCATCAGCATGAGGGCCTCGTTGGCGGTGACCCGAAAGAGCCAGGTGGCAAAGCTCGCGTCTCCGCGGTACGAGCCGACGCGGCGCACCACCTGTAGGAGCGCCGCCTGCAGCAGATCCCGCCGGTCCTCGTGGGAGACGGGATAGCGCAGAAGCTGCCGCTCCACGTGCGGCCGAATGCTCACAATGAGCTCGCGCAGCGCACCGTCCTCACCGGACTGCGCCCGAGCGATAAAGATCGCGTCGCCCAACATCGTGCTCCGGTCTAACTGCAAGGGAGAGGCCGCGCCGCTGGGCCGTCCGGACTACCCGCCGTTTGTGGCTCCCGGCTCCTGGCGACCGCCCTGTTCTGCTACTGTGCCCGCGATGCGGCCATCGAAGCCCCCATCCGCCCTGCGCGTCGCCCCGGCCCCGGCGACCGCCCCCAACTATCCGCTGCCCGCGGGCATGCGCGATCTTTTGCCTCCCGAGGCCCTGCAGCGGCGCATGCTTTCGCGCCGCCTGCTCGAGCATTTCGGTCTGCACGGTTATGCGCTCGTCACCCCGCCCGCCTTCGAGCTTGCCGATGTGCTCGAGCGAGGGCTAGGGACGCTCGACCCCCGCGACGTGCTTCGTTTCGTCGAGCCCGAGTCGGGCGAGGTGGCCGCCCTGCGTCCCGACGTCACACCGCAGATCGCGCGCATGGCAGCGACGCGCCTAGCCGATCGGCCCATGCCGATGCGACTCTGCTACGAGGGCACGGTTCTGCGTAGGCGCCAGGAACGCGCGCGAAAGCACCGGCAGATCCCGCAGGCGGGCGTCGAGCTGCTGGGCGTGCGAGGTCCCGAGGGCGATATCGAGCTCATGGGCCTTTCGGTCAGCTCGGCGCGCGCCGCCGGGCTCACCGGCTTCAAGCTCGATGTCGGCCACGCCGACATCGCGCGAGCGATGATGAGCGAGTTTCCCGCGCAGCTTGCCGCGCCGATTCTCGATGCCCTTGCCCGCAAGGACACCGGCATTCTCGCCGATCTGGCGCGTGGATCCGGCGCGCCCGCGGCGGTGGTGACCGCACTTTGCGAGCTTCCCAAGCTCCACGGTGACGCCGCCGTCTGGGCCGAGGCCGAGCGCGTGCTCAATCCCACCGCGGCAGCTCCGGCGCTCGGCGCACTGCGCGATCTCTGGGATCGGGCCACGGCGTTTGGGCTCGAGTCGGTTCTTTTGGTCGATTTTGGCGAAGTGAGAGGCTTTGCTTACTACACCGGGGCGATCTTCCACCTCCTTGCCGAGGGGCCGGGCGAGCCCATTGGCTCGGGGGGCCGCTACGACGACCTCCTCGCGCGATTCGGCGCGCCCATGCCCGCCGCCGGCTTCGCGCTCGATCTGGACAACCTGGCCTGGGCCCTCAGGATCCAGGGTTGCGAAGAGATCCCCGAGCCTCGCGTTCTGGTGGCCCTCGGAGCACGCTCGGCGGCCATCTGTGCCGCACTACGGGCGGCGGGTAGGGGCTGCGTGGTCGGCAACGAAGGGGATCTCGAGGCTTTCGCCCGCGCCTGGGGCTTCTCCCATGTCTTGCGGATGGCCGACGAAAAGATCGCCCTCTGGGAGGCGTCGACTGCCGGTTCGACGGCCGTCGCGGCGGGATCCGATGCCGAGGTTGCCGCACGGCTCGCGGAAAAGCTCGGATCGCGATAAGGAAGGATCTGCTTTCCGCGGGTGACGCCGGTGAGCCAAGAGGAGACGTGTGATGCCGACGGTCGTGATCGTGGGAGCGCAGTGGGGTGACGAGGGCAAAGGCAAGATCGTCGACTTCTATACCGAAGACGCCGATGTCGTCGTTCGCTACGCGGGCGGGCCCAATGCTGGCCATACCCTGGTGGTCGGCGACGACAAGCTCATCGTCCGCCTCATTCCGAGCGGCATCCTGCGCCCGACCACCCGCTGCATCCTGGCGCAGGGCATGGTCATCGATCCCGCGGTGCTCGTTTCCGAGATGGACGAGCTCGAGCGTCGCGGCCTTTCTCCGACCACGCGGCTTTTCATCTCCGATCGCGCGCACGTCATTCTCCCGTTCCACATCACCGTCGACACCCTTCGCGAGACGACGGGCAAGGGAGGGCTCGCCCTCGGCACGACCAAGCGAGGCATCGGTCCCGCCTACGAGGACAAGGCCGCAAGGCGAGGGCTCCGGCTCGGTCTCTTGCGTGATCTCACCAAGGCCGAAAAGGTGATCGAGCAAGCCATCATCGCCTGGGAGCCGACGTTGCGGGCGCTGGGAGGCGAGGTTCCCTCGGTTCGCTCGATCATCGAGCAGCTCCGTCCGCTCGCGCTGCGTATCGTGCCCCAGCTCGCCGAAACGTCGCGCATGGTGTGGGCCGCCATCCAGGAAAAGAAGAGCGTGCTCCTCGAGGGCGCCCAGGGGACGCTGCTCGACATCGATCATGGCACCTATCCTTACGTCACGTCGTCGACGGCGTCGGCGGCTGGGGCGGCCGCCGGTGCAGGGATCGGACCGACGCGGATCGATTCGGTCGTCGGTATTACCAAGGCCTACGCCACCCGCGTGGGGGAAGGACCGTTTCCGACGGAGCTCCACGACGCCACCGGCGACAAGCTTCGCGACGACGGTGTCGAGTTCGGATCGGTGACCGGGCGCCCCCGGCGCACCGGATGGCTCGATCTGCCGGCGCTTCGCTACGCGGCCCGCATCAATGGTCTGAACGGCCTGGCGGTGACCAAGCTCGACGTGCTCACCGGACACCCCGAGCTCAAGATCTGCGTCGCCTACGACACGCCCGCGGGACGCACCGAAGAGCTACCGCTCGACTTGCTCGACGAGCCCGCACAGGTAAAGCCCATCTATGAGACCTTCCGTGGTTGGACCGAGTCGCTGAGCGAGGTGCGCGCCTACGATCAGCTCCCGGCCGCGGCCCGCGATTACCTGCGTTTCGTCGAGCAAAGGTCGGGGGTTCCCATCTACCTCGTTTCGGTCGGCCCCCGGCGTACCGAAACGGTGGTCGTGAAAAACCCCTTCGCGCCGTGATCCCTCTCCGGGGTGCTAGAAAGAGGGTGTGGCCTTCGCGCTCGTCCTGTTGCTCCAGGTTGCCGCCGCGAGCCCGCGGTCGACGCCTCGCTCCACGACGCTGACCGCGGCCGCGCAGGCGTCGGGGCGACCTGCGGAGTGCGCGGCACGCGCTCGCCCGGCCAACCTGTGGGACGCCGCGCGTGATCCCGAGGTCGAACGCTACTGCGATCTTCTCGCACGGGGATTCGGCGAGCTGCCCTTCGCTCCCGATACCGCCCGCGAGCGAGCCGACGCGGCCGACCGCGTCTCGCCAGGGCATGCAGCTCCTGCCGTTTTGCGTGGGCGAGCCTATGCAGGACTGAAAGACTACGCGCACGCGCTG
>JBBSDY010000088.1:0-9511 GCA_038240245.1 Polyangiales bacterium | reverse complement strand
GCAGCGAGATGGGCTCGACCGGTCCGCGCAAGCCCGGCGGCTCCACGCAGGAGATGTCGGCGCACAAGAAGGTCGTGCGCATCGAAGAGAACATCACGCTCTCGTCGATGGCCGGGAAGATGAGCCTCAAGGCGACCGAGGTGTTGCTCAAGTTGCTGAGCCTCGGCATGACCGGTGTGAACATCAACTCGACGCTCGACGCCGACACCGCGAAGCTCCTGGCCAGCGAGTTTGGTTGGGAGGTCGAAGACGTCGCCGTCTCCGAAGAGCAAGCCATCGAGCAGGCCCGCAAGACCGAGGACCAGCCCGAGGTGGGCAGCGAGGTCCGTCCGCCCATCGTGACGGTGATGGGTCACGTCGACCACGGCAAGACATCGTTGCTCGACAGAATCCGCACGGCCGAGGTAGCGGCCGGCGAGGCCGGCGGCATCACCCAGCACATCGGCGCCTACCGCGTGCAAACGCCGAAGGGCCCCATCACCTTTCTCGACACGCCGGGCCACGAAGCGTTCACGCAGATGCGCGCGCGCGGCGCGTCGGTCACCGACATCGTCATCCTCGTGGTCGCGGCCGACGACGGCGTCATGCCCCAGACCAAAGAAGCGGTCGCTCACGCCAAGAGCGCCGACGTCCCGATCATCGTGGCCGTGAACAAGATCGACAAGCCGGGAGCCGACACCGAGCGCGTCAAGCGCGGACTGGTCGAGCTTGGCCTGCAACCCGAAGAATGGGGTGGCGAGACGATCTTTTGCGAGGTCAGCGCCAAGACGGGACAGGGCGTCGACCACCTGCTCGAGATGATCGGCCTGCAAGCCGAGATCCTCGAGCTCAAGGCGAACCCCCTCTTGCCGGCCACCGGCACCGTGATCGAAGCCTTGCTCGACCGCGGCAAGGGACCGGTTGCGCGCGTGCTGGTCACCGACGGCACGCTGCACGTCGGCGACATCATGATCGCCGGCCCCGCGTGGGGCAAAGTCCGCGCGATGACCGACGAGCACGGACACAACGTCGCAGAAGCTGGACCGGGCACCCCCGTCGAGCTCCTTGGCCTTGCCGACGTCCCCAACGCCGGCGATCCCTTGCACATCGTCAAGGACGCCAAGAGCGCGCAAGAAATCGCCGACACCCGCAAGACCAAGGTCAAAAACCTGGTCCCGGCGAGCGCCAAGGTTTCTCTCGAAGATCTCGCCAAGCGCATGGCCGAAGCCGACCAGCTCGAGCTGCGGCTGGTCATCAAGGCCGACGTGCAAGGCTCGGTCGAAGCGGTCGCCGACGCGCTCGCCAAGCTGTCGACCGAGAAGGTCCGCGTCGCCATCATCCACGCCGGCGTAGGTGCCATCACCGAGGGCGACATCAACCTCGCCGTCGCTTCCAAAGCCATCGTCATCGGCTTCGGGGTCCGGCCCGCGGGCAAAGCAGCGAGCCTCGCCGAAGGCGAAGGCGTCGAGATCCGCCTCTACAACATCATCTACAACGCAGTCGACGACGTCAGGAAGGCGATGGCAGGTCTGCTCGCGCCCACTCTCGTCGAGAAGGCGCTCGGCAAGGCCGCGGTCCGGCAGATCTTCAAGGCCGGCAAGGCAGGGATTGTCGCCGGATGCATGGTGACCGACGGCTCGGTCAAACGGTCGGCGAGGTGTCGCCTCATGCGCGACTCTGTGCAGGTGTGGGAAGGTAAAATCGGCGGCCTTCGCCGTTTCAAGGACGACGCCAGCTCGGTCGAGCACGGCATGGAGTGCGGCATCATGCTCGATGGCTACTCGGACCTGAAAGAGGGCGACGTCATCGAGTGCTACGAGATCGAAGAGATCGCTGCCACCCTCTAAGCCGATCGAGCGGGACCATCCATGCACGTCGGCGTCATGAGACTCGTGCTGGAGATACCCGGGGCGCGGTCGCTCAAGGACAAACGCCAGGTGGTTCGATCTTTCAAGGAGCGCGTGAAATCGCGCCTCTCGGTATCGATTGCCGAGGTCGATCACCACGACAAGCTGCAGCGGGCCACCTTTGGCGTGGCGGTCGTCTCGGGTGATGCGGCCATGTGTGAAGAGCTGCTGGGGCGCGTCACCTCGATGGCGGGATCGCTGCCCGACGCCATCCTGGCAGATCGGGCGAGCGAGATGATTCCGTTCGGTGAAGGCGGCGCGGGCGTGGTGGGCGGTATCGAGCAAGTGGCCCGCGAGTGGAGCGAGGACGAGGAAGACGAATGACACCCGTTACGACGATCAAGCGGTCCGTGCGTGTCGCCGAGCGGGTTCGCGAAGAGGTGGCGCGCGCGCTGGCCCGCGATCTCGGCGATCCGCGTCTGTCCCATGTGGTCATCACGCGCGTCGAGATGCCCGACGATCTGCAGCTCGCACGCGTGCTCGTTCGCCTGGCGATCGGCGCCGAGGACGCGAGCGCCCGAAAACGCCTTCTCGCCGGCCTGACCGCGGCGCGCGGATTTCTACGCAAGACCGTGGGGCAAAGGGTGGGTCTACGGCGAGCCCCCGAGCTCAGGTTTCAATATGACGAAGGGCAGGACGCCTCGGTGCGCGTCGAGCAAATACTGCAAGAAATCAAGGGCGACGACCGATCCCGATAGCCCGCGGCAGTCGCTTCAGAACGGGAGCGCCGGCTTCTTCTTCTCGGCCGGCTTGGCATCGCCCGAGGGCTTGTCGGCCTTGGTCGCCGCGCCGCTCGCCTTGCCGCCGCAGCCCTTGTCCTGATCTTTGATGATGAACTGCACGCGGCGGTTGCGCTCCTTCCCGGCGGGGGTGACGTTGGGCGAGATGGGTCGCTCCTGCCCGTAACCCATTGCCAGAAGGCGGCCCGGCTCGATGCCGTGACCGAGTAGCCACTCGCGGACCGCGTTGGCGCGATCGTTGGAGAGCGTCTTGTTGTGGTCCTTGGTGCCGGTGTTGTCGGTGTGGCCCTGGATCTCGACCTGCTTGAGGCAGGCGTTGCGGGTCAGCGTGTCGGCGATCTCCTCGAGCAAGCCGGTCGAATCGAGGCTGATCTTGGCAGAGTCCGTCTCGAAGTGAATCTGGCGCTTGATCTTGATCTCGTTGCCGGCGATCTCGACGTCACCCTTCTTGGGGCGCTTGTGCATTTGCAGATCGGCGCGCGTATCCTCGCGCAGTCGAACCTCGGCGGTCTGAACGTGGAGCATGTAGCCCTCGGCGTCGGCCTTGATGCTGACCGTCCCGGGCTGCAGGCCTTCCATGTGGAATCCACCGTTGGCATCGGCGGCGATCGCCAGCTCCTTGCCCTGCACGTCGACGATGCGGATGGCGACGCCAGAGACCGGCGAGTTGCTGTCGGCGTCGAGCGCGGTGCCGCTGATGCTGCCCATTTTGGGGTTGGCTTCGAGCGGGCAGTCGATGTCGAAGTACATGGGGCCATTGGCCGCAGCTCCCGCCGCCATGGGCATCGGTGCAGGTGCCGGCGGCGATCCGGGCGGAGCTCCGGGCGCGGGAGGTGCGTAGGGAGCGCCGGGGGCTGGCGGGGCAGGGGCTGCCGGGCGAGCCATCGGGCCAGCGGCATTGACGACGGCCGTGCACTGCGCGTCCTTGAATCCGTCGGCCTTCACCGCGAGCGTGTACGTTCCGGGATCGACGTTGCTGGACACGAACCGACCATCGCCACCGGAAACCAGGCCCGTCATGTCGCGTCCGTCGAAGCGAACGATGGCGTTGGCGATGGGATCGGTTTTGTCCTTCTCGTGGACGAAGCCGCGAATGAAACGTGTGGGCAAGGGAGCCGATCCGACCAGGCGCTCGACAATCTGCGGCTTGGGCGGGGCGGGCTCGACGGCGTCGAACGAGAAGCCGGCCCCGAGCCACAGGTCCCACTGCGGCGTGGGGGCGAGCTCTTCGATGAACGATGAGGTGCCGCTCGTGCCGATGTCGAACGCGGCGAGCGCCTCGAAGCCCTTGAGAAATGGGTAGGCCCGCAGGCCGAGGGTGAGCGTCGACGGCATCGCCGAGAGATTGGCGTTGGCGAGGCAGCTATCGCCGAGCTGGCCGCTGGCGCTGGGATCGCAGGCGTAGCTCTGGCGATTCGAGGCGACGCCGAGGTGGTATTCGGCGAAGGGCCTGATCACCGGGAACGTGCCCTCGACGCCGAAGCTGATCAAGAACTGATCGACGCGGTTGATGCCCAGGCCGAAACGCTCGATGCGCGTGATCTTGGGTCCGCGCAGATCCCTGACCTGGCGCCTTCGATCTTCGATGTCGGTGATCATCGACGAAGAGTTGTCGAAGAGGTAGCCAAGGTTCAGGTGCATCCTCAGCGGAGCGCCGCCGTCGTTGGGCTGACGCAAGTCGAGGGTGGCCAGGCCGTTGAGCTTGAAGCTCGTCGAGCCGCCGTCGAGGCCGACGCTACCGGCGCCGTTCAAGAAAAGCAGATCGGCGGCGCCGCCGAAGTTGAAGAGCTGACCGATCTTGTTGGGCGTGAAGACCTTGGCGCCGATGGAGGTATCGCCGAGCACTTGCAAGAGCTCGGGGCGGCCGCGATCGTTGCCGTTCGACTCGGAGCGAATCGTCGCATAGGCCTCGAGAAACGGGACGGGCGTGACGGAGAGGCCAAAGTTGGCCCCGAAGTGTGTGGCCGCGTCGGCGTCGGACGCCTTGCCGCCGGTGGGCGTGCAGGGAGCGCTGTCGAAGCAGAGAAACGAGCTCGTCTGAAACCAGTCGACGAGCAGGTGCACCCGGAACGTCCCGGCTGCGCCCGACCCGGCCGACATGGTGCGCAAGAGACCCGACCCGCCGTAGATCGTGTTTTGCTCTTGCAGCGAGCGGGCGCGATCCTCGGGCGTCTCTTCGGCTGCGGGGACATCGGCGCTCGCGGATGCTCCCTGCGAGTCGACCGAGGCCGATGCAGAGAACGAGCCCGCGGTACCCGGCGCGCCAGCCGGCGGAGGTTGACCCCACGGCGCTGGCTGTGGCGCCGGCGCCGCGGTGGGCGGCGCGTAGTACGGGTTGGCGCCTGGCGCGACAGGCGGCGCAGCAGGTGTGCCAGGTTGTGCCGCACCTGGCGCAGGTTGAGCACCGGGCGCCGGGGCCGTTGGCACAGGTTGCGCGGGTGGCGGGGCGGGCGCCGGAGCCGGAGCGGGCGCCGGGGGAAGCGGCTGCGGCGCCGGCTGGGGGGCCTGCGTGGCGGCATAGGAGGAGAGGAGCGTGACCGCCAGGGCTGACGACAGAGAGGTGAGGATCGAAGAAGAGCGCATCATTTCCCTCAGCGAAGGTGGCCAGGCGCCTGTGCGGAAGCTCCCGCGCCCCTTCCCGTTTTGCTGCTTGTACCAAACTTTGGCTTGAAGCAGAACGTTCGAAATCCGTGCCAACCAGCGATTTTGATTGCCTGGGCGGCGTTGCAGCCCTGCCACTGGTCAGATCTGTGCTAATTCCAGCGCCAGATGGCATCGCGGGGTCGCATCCTCATCGTGGACGACGAGGCAAATGCTCGGGCCGCGCTTAGCGAAATCCTTCATGAGGACGGGTTCATCACCGAAACCGCGGCCGACGGGTTCAAGGGGCTCGGCAAGCTGGCCGAATTCGCTCCTGACGTCGTGCTGACCGACCTCAAGATGCCGGGTCTCGACGGCATCGGGCTCATGGAAAAGGGCAAGGAGCTCGCGCCGGGGGCGGTTTTCGTGGTGATGACCGCTTTCGGCACGATCGGCAGCGCCGTCGATGCCGTCAAGCGCGGCGCCGAGAACTACCTCACCAAGCCTCTCGACTTCGAGGTGCTCGCGGTGGTCGTCGAGCGCGCGATGGAGAAGGCCAGGCTCATCCAGGAGAACCTGCGCCTGCGCGCGCGCCTTCGCGAGCGCAACGTCATGAGCCACATCGTGGGCGATTCGCCGAAAATGCGTGCGCTGCTCCAGCTCGTCGATCAGGTCGCCAAGAGCCGCGCCAGCGTTCTCGTGGTCGGCGAGAGCGGCACGGGCAAGGAGCTCATCGCCGAGGCCATTCACCGCGCCAGCCCACGCGCCAGGGCTCCGCTCGTGCGTCTCAACTGCGCCGCGCTTGCCGAGGGGCTACTCGAGAGCGAGCTGTTCGGGCACGAGAGGGGCGCGTTCACCGGAGCCGTCGGCCGCCGCGAGGGTCGTTTCAAGCAGGCCGACCAGGGAACGCTCTTTCTCGACGAGGTCAGCGAGATCCCTCCCGCCACGCAGGTCAAGCTCCTGCGCTTCTTGCAAGAGCGCGCCTTCGAGAGGGTAGGCGGCAACGAGACGCTCCATGTCGACGTGCGCATCATCGCCGCGACCAACCGCAACCTGCGCCAGCTCATCGACGAAGGTCGCTTCCGCGAGGACCTTTTCTACCGGCTCAACGTGGTCTCGCTCGAGATACCGCCGCTGCGCGATCGCGCCGATGACGTGGCGGCGCTGGCGGCGTTTTTTTTGGCTCGCTACGCCGAAGAGAACGGCAAGCGTATCGACGGCTTCGAAGAAGACGCGCTCGGGCTGCTGCGCGCCTACGCCTGGCCCGGCAATGTGCGTGAGCTCGAGAACGCCATCGAGCGCGCCGTGGTGCTCTGCGACGACGCGCGCATCCAACCCCGGCACCTGCCCGCCAATGTGGCCCCGCAAAAACGACACGACGGCATCCCCCAGATACCCGGCTCCAGCATCGACGAGATCGAGCGCTTTGCCATCCTGAAGACGCTCGAGATGTGTGGCGGCTCGACATCGAAGGCGGCCGCGGTGCTCGGCATCAGCTCGCGCAAGATTCAGTACAAGCTCCACGAGTACGACGCATCGACGCTGCCTCCCAAGGAGGAGGGGTGAGCTCGCCCATCGAAGTCGAAAAGCTCGGTAAGGTCTTTCGTCAGGGCTTTTTCATGAAGCGCGTACGGGCGGTGACTGCGATCTCGTTCCACGTCGAAAAGGGAGAGATCTTCGGCTTTCTGGGGCCGAACGGCGCGGGCAAGACGACGACCATCAAGATGCTCACCGGTCTCATCCGTCCGACATCGGGCAGAGCTGCCGTCTTCGGTCAAGCGGTTCCTTCGCCCGCGGCCATGCAGAGGGTGGGCTTTCTCCCCGAAAATCCGTACGTGTATCCGTATCTCACTCCTCGCGAGTTCGTGACGCTCTCGGCGCGTCTCAGCGGCCTCACCGGCGCCGAGATCCGTCGGCGGGTCGATGCATCTCTCGAGCGAACGGGCATCGCGTACGCCGGCGATCGCCAGGTGCGCCGGCTCTCCAAGGGCATGCTCCAGCGCACCGGCCTCGCCGCGGCGCTGGTCGCTGATCCCGAGCTGCTTTTGCTCGACGAGCCGATGAGCGGTCTCGATCCCGTCGGTCGCAAAGAGGTTCGCGATCTCATCGTCGAGGAGAAGAAACGAGGCAAGACCGTCTTTTTTTCGACGCACATCCTGAGCGACGTCGAAACGATGTGCGATCGCGTCATCATCTTGCGACGGGGTGAAGTCGTGGTGAGCGGTCGCATTCGCGATCTGCTGCGCTCCGATGTTCGCCGGGTCGAGGTCACCTTGGGCGATGTCCCCGAGAGTCTGCCGGGCACGCTCGCCGCTGACGGTTTTGCCAACCACCGCGTGGGCGAGCATCTGCACGTGGAGATCGAAGGAGACGCGAACCTGCCCAGGGTGCTGGGCGCCGCGCTGTCCGCGGGCGCGAGAATCGTCGAGGTCATCCCGCGGCGCGAGACACTCGAAGATCTCTTCATGCGCCGCGCCATCGGCGCAGATGACGCGGACCGCGGCGCGGCGTAATCGGGGCACCGTCCTCACGTTTTGGGCCTGACGGCTCGTCCGCAACTCGGAGGTGTGCCTCAACGCGTGCGGGAGGCCAGGGAAGGCCCGTCGCTCGCGGGACGACGTGACGGCTCGCCCGCTCGGAGGTGCCTCGACGCGTGCGGGAGGCCAGGGAAGGCCCGTCGCCCGGCGTCGCTGGTGGCAGTGGGACGGAGCGCCTCGTGGGTTGCTGGGGGCGGCGCGTACGAATAGGAGATGCAGCTCGCGGGACGCATGCTGTCAGGCCGGCTCGGGGAGCGATGCCGAGGCTCGGGCCGGCCTCCCGCACGCGTCGAGGCACCTCCGGACGGGCTTGGTGGGCCGTGTGGCCGGGGACGCCCTTCGACACTTCGCGCCGTGACGGATGTACTCGGTTCATACGGCCGCGGCAAAGCTCGAGAACAGCGGCGACACGTACGACTCTGGCGACAACCACATTTCGTACGACTCCGGCGACAACCACATTTCGTACGACTCCGGCGACAACCACATTTCGTACGACTCCGGCGACAACCACATTTCGTACGACTCCGGCGACAACCACATCTCCGCTTGCGAGGGTGACGGGCACCCTTGACAGGTTGTAGATCGTGGGGTGTGTCCTGATCTCGGATCACGCTACGTTCCTAATTGGCGCGACGAAGCGGCGAGAGAAGTGCGACCAGAATGTTGGGAGCCGATCGCTGTCGAGAAGCGTACGGATCGCGAGCACGGCACTGATACCGTCCGGTCGCCATCGCTGACCGCTGCGTTTAGCTCGCATGGTGATGAGTGATTTGCAGGCCCCTTCGGTCACGCCGCTACCTTGCTGAAGACCGAGAGTACGAAGCGTCGCGTAGCGAAAATGAGCAGGCTGACAGAAGTAGTTGCCAAAGATGCGATGAAGTTCGTTCTGAATGCGGCGAGGGGCCCTGAACGTCTTGTGTTGGATCCATTTTTTGATGTTGTGAATTGCGCCGGCACGAAGGTTGAGGGCGTTGTGCCAGGCCGCATAGATCTCGACGCGGCGCTTCTCGTTGCGTGGGAGCAGCAGCTCGAGGGCGCGCGAGAGCTTCTCCATGAGGTGATAGCGGTCGATGGTCTCCCTCCAGTGCCGCGGGATACCCATCTGGCGCGGCCGAGCAAGCTGCGGGATGCTATCGAGCACGCTTCGCATGAGATTCCACATTTCCGGAGCGCCATCTTGAACGACACCGATGGTCAGCTTCGGCTCCTGCTGGAGAGCGCGCTCCAGATCGGCCTTCATGCGAGCCAGGAGCCGGTCGGGCCCCTCGTGCGCGGGGACCGCGTAACGACGTGTGACGAGAGGGTCGCACGCTTCGTCGGTGATGCAAAACGTAGCCACGTAGGCCATTCGGTATCGCACCAGGACTTTCGGGTTAGCTCGCGGTGGCTGGACGTCGGCCGGTTCCTCCATCGGGATCGTGGTCCGATCGAGACCCATGTTGATTGCCTTCGCCCCAGCTGGAAGCCTCTCACTAGCTCGAAGAAGCGGTTCAATCTCCTCGACGGCTCGATTGACCTCTGCCCCGAGGTAACGGCCCATACGGTCCATCTTCGAACGTGACGGCGGAGAGCGATAGGCCGCGCGCAGGTCCCCTTCCACGCTGCGAATCGGTGCCTTCGCAACACCCTGCGCAACAGCAAATGCTAGAGCCGGCGTCGCGCCCTGGGCCATGCCAGCCAGCTGGTCGAGTCCGACAACGGTTCTCCCATTGCGCTCTTTGACACGTCGGTAGGTCCAGCGGTCGACTTCCATCGAGCCGCAAAG
>JBBSDY010000087.1:0-9539 GCA_038240245.1 Polyangiales bacterium | reverse complement strand
CGTACACGCCCGGGCTCGCCTGAGTCGTGTTTTCCGGGCAGGGCGCAAGCCTCATCGATGCGCTGCTCAACAAGAAGAGCCCGGTGAACATCGCGGCGGCGCTTCCGTTTGCGCTCTCCGACATCAACGCCGCCGATCCGACGAAGCTGCACGGAGACATCTTCCACCCCGTACTGAGCCTGCTGCAGGCGTACATCGATCCCTCGGACCCGCTGAACCATGCGGCGCTCATCGCGCCGGCGGCCGCGGGAGGACACCACGTCTTCCAGGTCTATGGGCAGAAGGATACGTACGCGCCACCGGCAACGGAGCTCACCTACGCCCTCGCCGCACGGCTCGGCGTCGTTCCCCACGACAGCAAGATCACGACGCCCGACTACCCGAACGACATGAAAGAGTCTGCCGGCGCGCTGACCAAAAACGTCGGCGGGCGCCTCACCGCGGTCGTTCGACAATACGCGCAACCGGACGGTTTCGACGGACACTTCGTCGCCTACCACAACCCCACCGCGCAGCACGACATCTACCGCTTCCTCGACGACGTCGCCAAAGGCATCGCTCCCACCGTTGCACCTTGAACGCGAGCGCTCTGTAAGCACCTGGGCTGAAGGGCCTGGAGATGATCTCGGGCAGAGAACCGCCACGACGCCAAGGGATTTTGTGGGATGGAGACTGGCGAAGTGGTCCTCGCACCTGACCGGAGGCGCTCGTTGACAGCACGCGATCGGTGCTGCCGAGGTCAACCAAAATCCTTGGCGGCCTTGGCGCCGTGGCGGTTCCTCCCCTCTCTTTTTCGAATTCGAATTCGAATTCGAATCGAGCTGCTACGACCTCAAAGCCGCGAACGACTCGCTGGCAGCATGCACGGTCTTCGCGATGTCATCGGGGCTGTGCGCGGCGCTTACGAACGCGGCTTCGAACTGTGAAGGGGGCCAGTAGATGCCGCGCGCGAGAAGACCGCCGTGCCACAGGGCGAAGGCCTTGGTGTCCGAGGCGGAGGCATCGGCCCACGCTCGCACCGCCTCGGCCCGGAAAAACACGGTGAGCATCGAGCCCACGCGCTGCACGTGGGCTCGCACGCGGTGCTCCGCGATCTCGCGCGACAGGCCCATCTCGAGGGCGGCCGAGGTCGCTTCGAGCTTGCGATAGAGCTCACCGTCGAGCCTTTCGAGCGTGGCCAGGCCGGCGCTCACCGCGACTGGATTTCCGCTAAGCGTTCCAGCCTGGTACACCGGACCCAGCGGCGCGACGATGTTCATGACGTCTTCGCGCCCGCCGTAGGCCGCGAGCGGCATTCCACCGCCAATGACTTTGCCCAGGCAGGTGAGATCGGGCGTGAGGCCGAAGAGCTCCTGCGCTCCGCCGCGGGACACACGGCAGCCGGTCATGACCTCGTCGAAGATGGAGATTGCGCCGTGCGTTCGACACTGCTCGATGATCGAAGCGAGAAACCCCGGCTCGGGCGGCACACACCCCATGTTGCCGACGACGGGCTCGACGATGACCGCGGCGATCTCTTGCCCGCGCGCGCCGAAGAGCTCGGCCAGGGCAGCCCGATCGTTGTAAGCCAGCGTGAGCGTCGCCTGCGCGGTGAGCTCGGGGACTCCCGCCGAATCTGGCACCCCGAAGGTAGCTGCGCCGCTCCCCGCCTTGACGAGCAAGTAGTCAGCGTGTCCGTGGTAGCAGCCCTCGAACTTCACGATCAGATCGCGCCGCGTGAAGCCTCGCGCCACGCGGATGGCGCTCATCGTCGCCTCGGTGCCGCTCGACACGCAGCGCAGCTTGGCGATCGATGGATAGAGGCCAATGATCTTCTCGGCGAAGCGGACCTCGAGCTCGGTGGGCGCACCGAACGAAAGGCCACCGTCCGCCGCACGCTTCACGGCATCGACGACCGCCGGGTGCGCGTGGCCCAGAATCGCGGGACCCCACGATCCGACGTAGTCGACGTACTCACGTCCGTCGGCTCCGAACAGCTTGGAGCCCAACGCCCGGGAGACGAACACGGGCTTGCCGCCCACGGCCCGAAACGCGCGCACCGGACTGTTGACCCCCCCCGGAATGACCTTCTCGGCCCGCTCGAAGAGGGCAGCGGAAATGGAATCGCTCATGATCTGCGGCATTGTACTACTCGTTTCGCCCGAACGGCTAGTTCGCCCCCGACGCCGCAGACGCCGCCAGTGCGACGAACCCCGGGTCATTCTTCAGCCGCGCGAGGGCGGGATCGTCGGCCAGCTTCTCGGGGTGGGGGATTTTGCGATCAACGGCTTCTTTGAGCCTGGCGAGGGCGCCGGTGGCGTCGTTCTTCTGTAGCGCGACCAGAGCAAGCCCGTAGGGACACGACGCCGACGTGGGAACCACCTCGCAGATGTGCTCGAACGTTTTCTGTGCGTCGTCGCTGCGGCCTGCGGCGAGGTACACCTTTCCCAGCGTGAACAGAACCTGCTCGTCCGCGCCGCGGCTGCGGCCAGCCTCTTCGGCGTGGTGAACGGCATCATCGATCTGGCCAAGCTCGAGATCGACCTTGGCCAGGTTGGCGTGCGACGAGCCATCGTTGGGATTGAGATCGAGAAGGTGCAAAAACTGCTGGCGAGCGTCGTCCCACTTTTGCTCGCGGGTGGAGATGACACCGAGACCGAGGTAGGCGTCACCCAGGAAAACGCCGCGCTTTCCTGCGCCGAGTACGAGGGCCCGGCTGTATGCCTGCCGGGCCTGCACCAGATCGGCAAGCTCGAACGCCGTGTTGCCCTTGAGCACCCACAGGCTCGCGTCGTCGGGTTTGGACTCGATGCCGCGATCGCACTCCTCGAGCGCTTGCCGGTAGTCGCCTGATTTGAAGAGCGCGTTGGCGCGGATCCGATGCTCGGTCGACCGCTCGACGCACCCGCCCTGCACGCAGAGAATCGCCAGCGCGACCGGCAAAAGGCGGGGGAGCGACAGCATGGGAAGTGGGTGATAGTGCTCGGGCCAATCCTGGTCAACGGCGGTCCCACGACCGGTCGCCGGTCCCCAGCTCGCCTCCACCTCACCCGGCCGCAAATGCTAGGGTTCCACGTGCCGATGCCCCGCTCTCGCGCCCTCGCCCCCCTGTTGGTTTCGCTTTTTTTAGCCGCTTGCCGGCCGCAATCTGCCGCAGTCACGTCGAATGCCCCGGCCCAGCAGGGGGCCGTGCGCCCGGTGGCCGTCCCCGACGACGTCTTTGCGACCTCCGTGCACAAGCTGCTTCGCGAGAGCAAGTCCACCCCCGAACGGCTCGGTTTGCTCGCCGGCGTGGTCTCCCGGCAGCTCGGGCACGCCGGTGAGCGCTTCAGGGCCGGCCAGCAAGAGCGCGGGCTCGCCAGCCTGAGCGGAGCTTTCTTTCTCGTGCGCGCCGGCGAATTTCGCACCGAGATGTTGAGCGGTGCATCGCCGGCACTGTCGTCGGCGATCTCGCTGGTTGCTCCACGCGGCGACGAGGGGCGCGCGATCGCTCTTTTGACGATGCAGAGCTCGCTCATCGCAACGGGCTCCCCTGCTCGCCGCGACAACGACGAGCACCTGGCCGCCTTGCGCACCTGGATGAAGGACACCAGAAAGAGCGGCTCACTCGAGGCGATCGGCGCCGAGCAACGCGTGCAGGCCTTGCGTTCGCTCGTCGAGCCGACCGCCGAATCGCTGGGCGCGGCCCGCGAGGCCACCGTGCGATGGATCGATCAGTCGCTCCGAATGAGCGAAGATCGCAAGGGCGGATCGGTTCGTCCGCGCCGCGAAGACGCTCTCGAAGCTTTTCGCGCTTTCCGATCGGGAGCAGAGTCCCTGGTCGCGCTCTACCTTCGCCACGGCGACGCCGCGGGTGCGCTCGCCGATCTCGACCGCACACCCGCGGTTCGTAAGATCACACCGCCCTCGCTCTACGAGCGACTCGAGCGAACCGCCAACGGGGGTGACGCCCGCGCGTGGCGCGATCTCCTGGTGTGGCTCTGGAGTCCCGAGCGCAAGGACAGTCCGAATCCCGCGGGCACCGAGGGCGATCCCGAGTTCGCGATCGATCCCAACCTTCTGAAGGGCGCCATCTTCGGCACCGCCGTCGAGGCCTATCGCCTCGATCCGCGCTCGCCCGACGTCAGCATCGCGCTGGCGACGCTGCTCGTGCAGCTAGGCATGCCCGAAGCGGCGCCGGCCGTGCTCGCCGATGCGGTCCTCTCGCAACCCGCTCCCGAATTCGTCAGCGGCGCCCTCGGTCTCGTGCTCAAGGCCATTCAAAACGAGGACGAAGCCGACGACATTCCCACCGCCCGTCGCATCTACACGGCCGCCGAGCCCCTCATCTCACTGGGATCGAAGCCAGAATTCAAGGGACGCCTTCAGCCCGATCCCGGGCAGCTTCGGCTGGCGATGGGCATCATCGAAACACGGGCCGGCAACCTCTCGGCGGCGCGTCCGCTTCTCGAGAGCTCGGCTTCCACCGATCCGTCCGTCGAGGCGCTGGTCACCCTGGCCGCGATCGAACGGCAGGCGGGCAAAATGGACGCCGCTCTCGCGCAGCTCGCCAGGGCGCTCTCCACGCCCGAAGCCAAGGTGAACCCCCTGTCGGCCGGCGAAGCACACCTCAACGTGTTCGAGATTCAGAAGGATCTCGGCGCGGGCGACAAGGCGAAGGCGGCTCTCGCATCGGCGCTCGGCTCGACCCTCGATGCGCGCAAGCGCGCCAGCAACCCAGTTGCCAAGGGTCACTCCGAAAGGCTTCTGGCGCGCGTCCTCTTCCGCTTTTCGGATGTGGCAGGCGCGGCCCGCGCCACCGAACGCGCCTTTGTCGCGGCCGGCCAAGACAAGCACGAGCTCGCGGCCACCGTGCTCGAGGCCGGGCAGCGCGCGTTTTTGAAAAAAGACGTGACCGCGGCGCGAGCCGCGGTGGGACGCGGTCTCTCCGCCGAGCTCGAGGACGACGATCTCGTCTACGCCGCGCTTTGGTTGGCCTTCACCGAGAGAGACGCCAAGGCGAGGACCGACGGGACGGCGGCACGCGCGCTGGCCAGCATCCGTGACGATGGCCGCTGGCCGAGCCGTCTTGCGCAATGGGGTCTCGGCAAGCTCAAAGATGCCGATCTCGTCGCGGCCGCCCGAACGACGGGCCAAAAGACCGAAGCCGCCTTTTACAGTGCCCTGGCCAAGAAAATCGCCGGAGAAAACACCGCAGACTCGGCCCTCGCCGAGGTTGCCAAGAGCTCGGCCATCGATCTCGTCGAGGTGCAGCTCGCCCGCGAGCTGTTGTCGGGACCTTCGCGATTCGCGAACGGCCCCGTGCCCGCCGGTCTTACGATTCCATAGTACTACCTATTGAATGCGGGTCTGCGTGCACTGGCAGGTCGCATTGACCTTGTCGATGGCGCAGTCCTCGCCCTGCACGCAACCGATGCAGTTGTTGGCCCCGTCGACGGTGCAAGGCAACGTCGTCGTCCAGTAGGGTGAGATGGCCCCGTCGTTGATCTCCTGGTAGGGCAGCCACACGGGCGCGTACGAAGGATCGCCCTTGCCGAAGACGAGCTTGTCGGTGTCGACGAAGAACGACCAGAGCTCGGGCTTGTCTTGCTGCACGTTGTTGGTCAAAAAGCCGTAGGGGATCTCGGTCGTGAACGAGATGAACATGAGGTTTTTGTTCGGGCCCTGAGCGAAGGGCGAGAATTTCGGCCACGTGGAGTGCTTGCCCCCCTTCGCGCCTGCCGCATCTGTCCAGCTGTACTGCGTGCCCCGCACGAGATCGAAGCATTGCGAGCCCGGACAACTGAAGGGACCGCCCGTCGAAGGAACGATACGGAGCACGGCGTTGGGGTTGCTAAGAGAGCTCTTGCCAGCCGGCGCGGATACGAAGACGATCCATTTTCCGTCGGGCGACCAGCTGGGATAAAAATGGTAGGCGGTGGGGGATTCTTTCACGATCACGTGGGCCGCACCGAGCGTGCCGCCCATCGTCGGGTTGGCCGGATCGGTGGGCGTCCAGCTGAGCGTCGCGATCGATCCCGTGCACGTGGACTGCGTCCAGCTCGCGCAGCCGTTGCCCATGGCGAACCGATCCATCGTGGCGACGATCGTCGTGCCGTCGGGCGACCACTCCGGAAAAATGGGGTTGCTTTGATCGCCGAACAGGGGATCACCCTTGTCCCACTTGCCGAGCGTCGTGCCGCTCTTGGTGTCGCGGATCTCGAAGTTGGGCGGCCACCCACCGGTCGCGGGAGGCGGCGCAATACCATTGATCGCGGCGAGACTGCCGTCGGGCGAGAGCGCCACGTTGTGACCGAAATGATCCTCGGGCCCAATCTTGTTGTTGTTGGTGAGATCCCCGGGACCCGAATAAAACGGCGTCATTCCCTTGACCGGTCTCACGAAAGGCATCGAGGGATCGTCGGTGGGGGCCGTCTGGATGGCGGAAGTATTCTCGCCGCCCGGATCTTGCGACACGGCGAAGGCGATGACCTTGCCGTCACGGCTCACGCTGTGGCAGGCAACGCAGCTAAACTCGTCGGTGGGCGAGTTGGGCTTGATGAAGACGACCGCCTTTTTCGCGCCGAAGGTGAACCTCTTGATGCTCTTCGATGCGGCGGCCCAGTAGTAGAGGCCTCCGATGACGGGCTCGGGTGAGAACGAGATGGTGACGGGCTTGGAGGTGTACACGACACCCGCGGGACCGCCGTCGGCGGCTGCGGTGCCGTCCGTTCCCACCAGCGTGAACGTGGCGTCGGTCCCGCGAAACTTGTCGCCGAGATCGAGCCACTCGTTCACCGGCATCTGGTAGGTGCACTCGCCCTTGGGGCTCTTGCAACCGACGTAGAACTGGAACTTCTGGGTGCCCGCGGTGACGTCGAACCTGAAAAGGTTGTTGGTGAGAACGCCAGCGTTCCACTGAAACGTGATGTCGCCCTGGTTCATGGCGTGCATCGAGCCGGTGAGCGGGTACACGATGACCGGCTGTCACGATGTCGACGGCGGCCCCGCGAACTGATCTTTCACGTTGTCGGCGAGCGCGGGATCTTTGTAGGCCGAGGCGCCATTGCCGACGGCGTATTGCCACGGCAAGCCGGGAATACCGCCATCCTGCGAGCCGATGGTGATACCTCCACCGTCGTCGTCAGGCGTGTCCAGCCCGGTGGTTCCGCCGGTGCCCGGTGTGCCGCGCGTCGCAGGCTCGCTGCTGTGCGCGCAAGAGATCAGCAAAGGCAACCACGCCAGCCGTAGCCCTTTTGCGAACACGTGAGATAAGCCACGAAGCTGAGTTCTGCCTTGGCTACGCATTGAATCCTCCTGACAAGTCAAGCGCCGGAGGGGCCCGCAAATAGCCACCGCGGCCGCCTCATGGTGATCGACGCCGCGTTCCCGAACCGCCTGTAGTTACTGCAAAAAGGCAAGCATTCTGGACGCCGGGGCGCAAGGAGGAATTCTAAAGTTAAACTTTGATTTTCGCCAGGCGAAGTTGTGCATTCCTTCGCGATCGGGCCGCGCTTGTAGGCAATCGCCTGCCAATATCCCACAGCGGCATTCTCGACAGCAACCCATGGCGCATCGAGTCAATGCCGCGTTGGCGCGACCTAGCACGACCGCGCATCTGCTCCTGCCAAGACTGCAGCAGTACTGCTAGTCTTGCAGTTTTTTGCCCAGCAGCTTGGCCGACAGGTGTTCGCCCAGCTCGGCGCGCATGAGCTTTTCGACGACGCCCTCGGTCGCGGAGCGCTCGCCGTCGCTCGCGTACTGAAATAGAATTCCCAAAACGGGCGGCGACATTTCGGTCGCCTTTTCTTGCGGCGTGGTCCACATGACGCGACCCCGCAAACGCACCGGCTCTTTGAGCTGCGGAATGCTGAGCGCGAAGATGAACTCGGTCCCCAGCTCGAGCGGCTTGTCGGTGCGAATGAACGTCCCGCCCTTGGAGATGTTCTTGGTGTAGTCGGCGAAGAACGTGTTCAGACGCTTGTATTCGACCTTCAGCTCGATGGCCGCGCGGTCTTGCCCTCGACGATCGGATTCCGGAGAAGCTTTGGAGGACATGACCCAAGAGAGTAACACGCCAGATGCGCCAGAATGAAGAAACCCAGCTCTAGCCGAAGAATTCCTTCAATTTCTGAACGAAGCTTTTCTGCTGCGGCTGAACGTCGGCTCCCAGTTCCTTGGCGAGCTGCTCCAGGAGATCGCGCTGTCGGGCGGTGAGCACGGTGGGGACTTCGACGGTCACCTCGACGAGCTGATCGCCGCGGCCACTTCGCACGCGTCGCACGATGCCCTTGCCCTTGATGCGCAGCACCGTGCCCGACTGCGTCCCCGGTGGCACCTTGAGCTTGCCCTTTCCCTCGAGCGTGGGGACCTCGAGCTCACCGCCCAGCGCCGCCTGGACGAAAGAGACGGGTACCGAGCAGGTGACATCGTCGCTCGACCGCTTGAAGAAGGGATGGGGAGCTATGCGAATCGTGAGCTCGAGATCGCCAGGGGCGCGATCGGGACGCGACACGTTGCCTCCTCGCTCGACCGTCCTCGTGGCCCCGTGCTCGATCCCCGGCGGAATGGTGACATCGATGGTCCGCGCCACCGCGACGATGCCGGCTCCCCTGCACGGCGCGCAGGGATGGGTGACGAGCTTGCCGCTACCGTGGCAGCGCGAGCAGGTGCGATCGATGGCTACCGGGAAAATCCCTTGTTGAAAGCGGACCCTGCCCTTGCCCACGCAGGCCGGACAGGTTTCACGCGGGTGGCCCGCCTCCGAGCCCGATCCGCGGCAGTCCTTGCAGATCTCGGTGCGCTCGTAGGTGAGCTCCTTCTCGGCCCCGAAGGCGGCCTCTTCGAAGGTGACGACGATCTCTTTTTTGAGATCCCCCCGCTCGCCGGTGCGAATGCCGAAGCCTCGCAACAGATCGCCGAAGATGCCGTCCATGCTGATGTTGCCGAGATCGCCCAAATCGAAGCCGCCGGGAAAACCGGGGCCTCCCGCGCCGCCCAGGTTCGAGCTGCCAAAGCGGTCGAACATCGCGCGCTTTTGGGGATCGCTCAGAATCTGGTAGGCGGCGTTGATGTCCTTGAACTTCTGCTGCGCCTGGTCGTCGCCGGGGTTCTTGTCCGGATGAAATCGCTGGGCCAGGCGCCGGAAGGCGGACTTGACCTCATCGGCCGACGCCCCTCGCTCGACTCCGAGAACGTCATACGGGTCCTGCACATCGCGTGTGTTAGCATATGACGCCCCGCGGCAAGGACGATCTCCCCCGGAAAGGTCGCGAATCCCCCGGGATTGAGTAGGATGCCCCCATGGGTGCCAGTTTCATCGACGTCGTGAGCGATTCGACCGGCGAGACCGCCGAAAAGGTCGTGCGCGCCGCGCTCTTGCAATTCCCCCAGGCCGGGGCCGTCATCCGCCTGCACACCCGGGTTCGGACAAAAGAGATTGCCCGGGCCATCCTCGAGCGCTCGGCCAACGAAGGCGCTCTCTTCGTCTTTACCGTGGTGAGCCCCGAGCTACGCGAGTACATCCACGCCTCGACCTCCGAGCTCAAGGTCGACGCCGTCGACGTCATCGGGTCCCTCAT
>JBBSDY010000086.1:0-9609 GCA_038240245.1 Polyangiales bacterium | reverse complement strand
TCGGGGTGCCCGGGCATAGCCGGAGGATCGGCGGGCTTCTCGTGGAAGTTTACGATGCGTCCCTCGTCGTCGCACTCGATGACACCGAAGGCGCGCGCCTCTTCGCGAGGAACCGGAATGGCGGCCACGGTGAGGTCGGCATCCTTGGCGAGGTGACGCGCCATCATCTGCCGGATGTCCATCTTGAAGACGTGATCGCCTCCGAAGATGCAAACGTGGTCGGGAGTCTCGTCGGTGATGACGTGCTGCGTCTGGTAGACCGCGTCGGCCGATCCGCGAAACCAACTCTTGCCCGTGCGCTGCTGGGCGGGGATGGTCTCGATGAAGTTGTCCAGCATCGCCGACAGTCGCCAGCCTCGCGCGATGTGCTCCTCGAGCGATGCGCTTTTGTACTGCGTGAGAATTTTGATTCGGAAGAGCCCGGAGTTGACGAAGTTGGACAGGATGATGTCGATGACGCGGTAGCGTCCACCGAATGGAACGGCTGGCTTCGCCCGGTCGAGCGTCAGCGGCCCCATTCGTTTGCCCTCGCCCCCGGCGAGGATCATGGTGAGCACCTTCGAGCTCTCGTACGGCGCTCCCAGGATCAGTTCGGCTGCCACGGGGACGAATCTAGCACCACTCGCGTGGTTTTTAGCAGTGCCCAAAACCGCTCGAGCGGAAAATTCCCGTCGAAAGGCGTAGATCGAGTCGAGTCGTGCGATGGGGGGGCGGGCGATCGAGAAAGCTTTTGCGCGTCAAGCACCCCAAAAAAGAGGCACGCTTTGGCCGATCCTGCGAGAGGGCCTTGCGAGGGCGGTGAACGGCGTGTTAGCCCTTTGACCTACCTCACCGAGGCGGGGCCGTTTTTGCCTGCTCGGGCCACGGGGCCGATCGAAGCCGGAGAGAAAACTCAACCATGACCTCTGTCCGTCGCGCTGCGCCACACCTCGTCGTTTGCGCCCTTCCCCTCCTGCTCGCCGCAGCCGCACCCGGTTGTGGGCAGACCGATGAGCCCTACAAGCCGGCCCCCGCCTTCAGCGGGCGCAAGGCGAACGTGCCTGCCGTGCCGACGCTGCCCGCCAAGGCCATCAAGGCTGGCGACGCCTACACGATCTACGGAGCGCAGCACCACCTGCGCAGCCGTGTCCACAACGCCGACGTCGCGGGCAAGGACATCTCGCTCGTGGGCTACATCGTGAAGACGAATCTTCCCGATGCCCCGGCCTGCGCCGTCCACAAGACGGGCAAGGGCGACAAGGACGACTGCAAGGCTCCCATCCCCGCCTTCTGGATCGCCGACGAAAAGGGCGACGACAAGAACGCCATCAAGGTGATGGGCTGGGCCTCGAACTTCGCGCAGATCTACGACGCCGTCGAAAAGTACTCGGTCAAGAGCAACACCGAGGCGGTCAAAGACGAGTTTTGGGCCGTCGACCTGCCGAACCCCATCCCCAACAAGGATGCCAAGGTCACGGTGACTGGCAACTACGGCGTCTCGTTCAGCAAGTCGACGAGCGGCGTCGAAACCGATCCCAGCCACGGCATCATGACCTACAGCAAGCTCACCTACGTCGAGCCGCCCCCCGAGCCGGGCACATTGCCGGGCATGAAGGGCGCGCCCGCGGCGCCCGCCGCGCCCGCCGGCAAGAAGTAAAGCGGCGCACGGCCAAGTCCCGGGCTGCCAAGTCTAAATTTGGGCGGCGCGAGCAAACCAGCGCACCATCTCGATGTGATCACGCCAGTAGGCGGGATCGCGCACCCAATCAGCTCCCCACATGGCACCGGGCTGCGCGGGCAAGCTCATCGTCCAGACGGCGCGCAGGAGCGCTAAGAGCTTCACTAAGTGACGCTCCGCATCGACGAGAGGCCGTGCGCGTTCATAGCCACGGAGAAATGAGTCCCAATCGGGGATCGATTCAGTCATCGCGCACTCGATGACCCTACGTCGCCAGAGACACGCCAGGTCGTACGCCGGCGGAGCCAACGCCATCGCCTCGAAGTCGAACAGCGTGGGTTGTTCGCCCGAAAAGGAGACATTGCCGAGACGGAGATCGCCGTGGCAGATGGTCGTCCGCGTCGCGAGGTCGACTTTCGCAATTTCCGCATGAGCCCGCTCGACGCACTCCTGCAACCATCGAGCTTCGTCGTTCGGGAGCCACGCCATGCAACAGGTACCGCTGTCCGCCGTCCTGGCGATCGGCTCGGCAGGTGGAAGAGCCGAGGCCTCCACGCGCGCGATATGGAGTGCGGCGACCGCCTCGCCGATGGCTTGGGCTTGGCGGGAAGTGGGCTCCGTGATCTCGGAGCCGCTCAGGTGCCCGTAGGCAATCGCGGGTTGGGACATGCCCTTCAGGTCGAAGACGCCGGCGTAGTGCCCATCGACGCGTTTCAGAGGCTTCGCTAGACGGAAGCCATTCGCCGCGAGGTCCGTTACGATGCGCCCCTCTGCCTCGACGGTATCGAGTTCTCGTCGCATGACGCCACCGATGCGAAGCCAAAAAGCCCCGTTCTTTCCTTTGAGCCTGAAGAGTGCGCCCGTCGTTCGCTCGTGCGATCGCGTGACCCGCACTTGCGGATCGTTGTAGGCGCGCGCGAACCACTGCGCGATCGCGGGGGCTGGGGGAGGGGCCATGAGGATTGTCTAGCAGGACGGGGTCGGGGTCGGGGTCGAGGTCGAGGACGGGGTCGGGGTCGGGGTCGAGGTCGAGGTCGGGGTCGAGGTCGGGGTCGAGGTCGGGGTCGAGGTCGGGGTCGAGGTCGGGGTCGAGGTCGGGGTCGAGGGTGCAACCGGGTCGTCGCTTGCACTCTAAGTCGGGGCACGGTCGACAGATCAGAACCCGATTGACGGGCTCACTAATTTCACATGAAGGCCTTGCGTAAGCAACCACTTGCATTATATTAGCCCTATCAAGATGAGTCGCCGTCGGTCCGTTCAGCAAGAGCTGCCTTTCCGAACGCACGGGGGAAGGCGCAACAGTTTGCACGCGCCGATCCTGGGGAAGCGACCGGCCCTCCACCGCGCGCGCCCGCAGCACGATGAGCATCACCCGGTGCACGTCACGATGCGCGCAGCAAGGCGGCTGCCCAGCTTGCGAAAGCAGATGCTGTTCGTCGCGATTCGACGGGCGCTCGCCAAGACGTGGCGCGAATGGTTTCGCGTGGTGCAGTTTTCGGTGCAGACCGACCACATCCACATGATCGTCGAGGCCGACGACACGATCGCTCTATCGCGCGGAATGAGGGGCCTGTCGATCCGGCTCGCTCGCAACATCAACCGCGTCGCCGGCCGCAAAGGCAACGTATTTGGCGACCGTTACCATGCGCGAGCTCTTGGCACCCCGCACGAGGTGCGCCGCGGCTTCGTCTACGTTCTGCTCAATTTTCGAAAGCATCTCGGCCGGGCCGCGGGCGTCGATCCCGCAAGCTCTGGATTCTGGTTTCACGGCTGGAAGTCGCGGGTCGTCAGCGAGCCTCCAGGATGGAATGGTGAGGAGATGGTGCCAGTGCAGCCGGCGCGCACCTGGCTCGCGAGACAGGGCTGGCGACGGCACGGCCTCATCGATGTCGCCGAGCAACCGAAGAGCAGAAGCGTCTAGCCGCGAGCCCCCGGCGAGCCCGGCCGCTCCCGCGAGCCCGGCCGCTCCCGCGAGCCCCCGCCGAGCCGACGCGGCCTACCCCGCGAGCCAGACGGTGCGTCGCATTGCGCCCGACCGGGGATGCATGCGCTCGAGGACGCCACCGATGTCGAACCCGAGCGCGCGAACCTGGGTCGCGATGTCCGGCTCGTTCGGGTCCACGCGAGCCGCGCGCAAGACGACGCGACCGCCGGGAACGACGAGCTCGCGGAGCATGCGATCGAGGAGATATCGCTGGCGGTCACGCGGCACGTAGTCGATGCCCGTGTGGACGACGTCGAACCGGCGGGGAGGGGTCCATTGCATGACGTTGCCCACCCAGATCCGACCGGACCAGTGGGGCAATCGGCGACGCGCGAGTGCTGCCAGTCGCCAGGAAATATCGAGACCGTAGGGCTCCAGGCCGATCGCGCGCTCCATCGCCCACCGATGAAGGCTCTCCATGAGGTAACCATTGGCGCATCCGACGTCGAGCAAGGTCCCGCCGTTGGGCATCGCATCGAGAACGAGCTCGCGCGACCATCGCCAGTCCTCTTCGTCTCCGCTCTTGCCCGACTGCGCGCGCGGATCGTCGGAGGCAAGGTAAGCGTCGGCGGTGATCTCTTCGATCTGCTCGTGCCAAGCCTTTTGCTCGATGCGACCGCCCGCGTAGGCGTCCTCGACACGTTGCATGGCATGTCTGGCCCAGGGCAGATCCGGAGGGGGTAGACCAAGAGCCCGCGCCACCCAGGGCAGCGCGATGCGAAGCTGTCTCAGCTGGATCTTTCGCACACCGGGCGCATCCGGGATCAACGGCAATCCCGCATTGGCCCCGAAGTAGCCAGAAACCAAGGCCGTCAGTGGTCCGTCGGTCGCGATCTCCTCCGGGAGCGGTCCGCCTTCGAGGCGCACGCTTGGCGCGAGAAATGCGGTGTCGAAGTCGGCGTTGCCACGGCGCGGCTCGTTCCAGTCCACCAAAACGACGCGGTCGGGGAGCAAGCAGACGTTGTCGCTGCGCACGTCGTTGTGGACGAGCTCGTCCCCGGCGAGCACGGCCGCGTCCTGCGCCCTCAGCAAAATGGGCAACGCCTGCGCCAACCAGTCGGCCGAGCAGAGCCCGAGCGCGAGAAACGGATCGGGATCGCGCGCGATCTGGGCCCAGCCAGCCAACCTCGGCCGGTCGTCTTCGAGCGATCGGAGGTCGCGCGGCAACGGCCGGATCGATGCCACCCGGTTCAACGTCTCGAGCAGGCGCTCCACTTCCCCCGGCTCCCACGGGGGCGGCCAATGGGCGGCAGAGAGATCCTCGAGCAGCAGCAGCGGTCGCTCGGGATCGTCGTGCAGGCCCAGCATCTTGGGCATGAAGTCTCCCGCGAACGCGAGCTCCGAATACCATCGATGCTCCGAGCGCACCCATCCCGCCGTGAGAGGCGTCGTACCGATTTTTGCAAATGCCGACGAGCCGTCGGAAAACCCAATGATCCACCGCTCTGCCGGCGTGTACCCGCGTTCGACACGAGCCCAGCGGGCGGGCTCGCGTCGAGCGAGCTGGGCGACGCGCTTTCGAAGCCGGGCCTCCATCGGACTCGCTTCGTCATACCAGAAGTGTCCGGCCGTGGCCGGACTGGTGTCCGCGTCGCGTTGGCCGCCGTACTGACCTGCATGGCGTCGGTCGCCGATCGACGGCTCGCCGTCGTCATGACCACGATAGATGGCGAGGTGCGGCGCCCCCCGACCGAGAACGTCCTGCAACTGGGCAGGGCGATGGGCGTCGACGAGCATGCGACGAAAACGCTGGGCGAGCTGGCCACGCACAACCGACTGCTCACCCGCATCGATCTGACGCGTCGCCTGATGGGTCGATTTCTCGGCGATGCGTGGCGCGACGAAAAGTGGACCGGCGTTCGCAAGATGGTGGCGCCGTTGCTCGACGTGGATGAAGAGCCCGAGGTGTCCCTTCGCTACAAGAAGCTCGGACTCTTGGCCCCCGGCACCCTGGGGCGCGAGTTCTGGGAGCACTGCACCGCCCGGGGCTTTCCTTTTCCCCGGTGAGCACGGCGGCATCCCCGAGCGCGCCGTCTTCCACGATGTGGGTCACGTGCTCTCCGGATACGACACCGATCCCGACGGCGAAATCCAGCAAGCCGCGTTTCAATCGGGATTCGTCCGTGACGGTGACCCCCGCCGCCGAGGCGGAAGGCGGTTTTCTCGATGTCGACAAGGTGATGACGGCGCTTTCCCGCGGCGCATCATGCAACGTCGATCTCAGCGATCACTGGAACCACTGGCGCCACATGTCGCGTCCGCTCGAGGAGGTGCGTCGTGAGCTGGGGATCCCCGCCCTGTCTACTTCGTCGTGTAGTCGAATCCCGAGCTATAAACCGACGTGGGCAGGATCGTCCCCTTGCAATCGTTGTGATTGATGAAAAATGTCTTGGTTGCCGCCGAGTAGGCAAACCCATAGGTGCCGCAATTCATGCCCGGGAAGGGGAGGGGATCGCCGATCTCTTTCCAAGCCTTGCCGTCGGTCGTTGCGAGAAGGTGCGTCTTGCCGAGCGCGACCACGCGTCCATCGGGGAGCTCGGTGAGGGGCCCCGACATGTTCTGAACGGGGCCCGCCGCGGTTGGTGTCCAGGCCACGCCGTCGGGGCTGGTGATGACGCCCTTGTCGTAGATGAGCTCCCACCAGAACGCCTTCTTGGAGGTCCAGAGCACACGGTTGACGGCGCCCTGGGTCGCGGCGCGCGTCCAACTCATTCCACCATCCGCGCTTCGAAAGACGCCACATGCGCCGCTCGCGTAGCCGCATGACCCGAGAAGGAATGTCTGGGTATCGATGATTTGCGGCGAGCTCGAGAAGTTCGAGTCGGCGGGCAGATTCATTCCAATGTCATTCCACGTCGTGCCGCCGTCCTTGGAAAGATAGAGCTTGCGGGTCGTCTCGTGCGCTCCGGCGAGCAGTGTCTTGCGATCGGGATCGCTGAAGTCGACGGTGATGAGATCGTTGTGGCTGATGTTGCCGAGCCGGGCAAACGTGACGCCGTTGTCGATGGTCTTGAAGATGCCGCCCGTGGTTCCGTAGATACCGGACTCCCAGAATGTGTCGGGATGATCGGGATCGTAGACGATGCCCGTGGTCCCATGGTCGATGACCGCCGAGCCCGCGCCCGAGCCGAGGTGGATCCACGTCTTGCCAGAATCGTCGGTGGCCCAGAGGCCCTTCTTCGAGATGCCCACGATGACGCGGGCCGAATCGGGCTTTGCCGAAACGAGTGTGACATCGCCGCCGCCTGCCGCCTGCGTGATGAGCGTCCCGGTGACGTTGGTCCATAGCGTCGCAGGAGCGACGACCATGCTCGAGCCGCCTGCGCCACCCGCTCCGGCTTTGGATCCGCCCGCGCCGGTGCCGCCCGCTCCACCGCCACCCGTGCCGCCCGTCGTGCTGGCTACGCCTGCGCCGCCCGTCGTGCTGGCTACGCCTGCGCCGCCCGTCGTGCTCGACGTTCCCGCCGCGCCCGCGGTGTTGGTGTCGCTTCCGGCGCTGCTTCCGCCGCTTTCACCGCTGCCGAGATCGGCTGGCCCATCACTCGTCGAAGAGCCGCAACCGGCGAGCACGCAGACCGCAGCACCGAGGACCCCATAGACCAAATGCTTGGAAGGTTTCATGGCATCTCCGGTTCTGGTGGGCCCTGGCCCGTGGGCCACCGGCTCCAAGAATATCCGCCAGGCGCGTTTCCCAGCCATGGGAGAGGATGACGCGCGCCACCGTCCGGAGGATTGAGGTTTTTTACTTTATTGATTGTACTTTTTTGACTACGCGCTCGCCGCCGATTGGCCATCCATCGCCGAGGTGACCGCGAAGCGGGGGCTCGGATGCCGCTGGCTATTTGCCGGCGCGGGCCTTCTTGCGGACCCAGGTTGCGAGCAACGTGATGTCGTCGGCCTCGAGCTTGTCGTCGAAGCGCGGCATGTGCCCCTTGTTATCGGGATCGAACGCGAACTTTCGATAGGTGGTGTTGGCACTCGGGTTGGCGATCTGCGCGTGCATCCACGCCGTGCTCCCCCAGCCGAGGAGCTCGGGCCCGTGGCTGTCATCGTCGTCGGTCTGCCCGCGAAAAAGGTGGCAGCTCGTGCAGCGCTGGCCGATGAGCTTGGCGCCCGCAGCATCGTGCTGCGCATCCTTGACCTCGGCTCCCTCGGCGCCGAGAAACGCGACGATGAGCTTGCGATCGTTTTCGGCCATCGGCTTCCAGTTCTTCTTCGCGTCGGGCGGCGGCTTGACGACCGAGAGCATGTCGCCCTTGTACGAAGTATGACCAAAGCGATCGAGCGCGTCGGGGTTCTCGAGCATCGAGGCCGCCCACTCGGCCGTGCCCCAGCCGTCCAGGGAGGGGGCCGTGGTCTTTTCGGGAGCCGGTCCCATGTCGCCCAGGCGGTGGCAGCTCGCGCAGTGCTCTTGAAAGAGAGCCGTTCCGCGTGTTTCGGGATCGCGCCGGAGCATGACCAGCGGTCCGTCGGGTGGAATGCCCTTTTTGGCGAGCTCGATGGCGTGGTCGGCTCGCAAGCTGGCCTGCTCGCGTGCCTTCTGAAACGGCGCGTCGTGCTTGTCGGCGCGCATCGAGAGGAAGGTCAGCAACACGACACCGAGTCCGATGCCGGCGAGCGGAGAAAGGTATTTGAGGCGTGGCCCCAGCGCCGTTGTGGGCGCCCTGTCCCAGAACGGAAGCAGCGCGAGGTACGCGCCCGCCAGACCCGGGATGAGGATCGACCCCACGACCTCGAGGCGACCTTCGAAATACTTGAGCATCTGAAAGAGCGAGAGGAAGTACCACTCGGGGCGGGCGGGGTAGTCGCTAGCGGGATCGGCGGGCGCGTCGAGCGGAGCGCCGTGCTCGCGCATCGCCAAGAAAACCACCACCGCCAGAAGAAGGAGCACGCCGCTCACGTCTTTGGCAAGCTGCCCGGGATAGAACTTGTCGACCTTGGACAGGTTGGCGGCCGCAGGCGGGGTCACGCCGTGCTTGCGAAAGAGCAGCACGTGCGCCACGAGCATGCCCACGAGAAGGGCAGGGAGTATCGCCACGTGGAGCGTAAAAAACCGGGTGAGCGTCAGGCTTCCGTACTCGGACCCGCCCTGCGCAAGCTGCTGGATCGCCTTGCCGACGACGGGGATGGTGCCCGCGATGTTCGTGGCGACGCGCGTGGCCCAGTAGCCTTTTTGATCCCATGGCAAGAGATAGCCGGTGAGGCTAAACCCAAGGGTGACGCCGAGGAGGCCGAGCCCGAACCACCAGTTGACCTCACGAGGCGCCTTGTACGCGCCGTAGATGGCAACTTGCGCGAGGTGCAAGACGAGGCAGACCACCATGGCCTGCGCGCCGAAATGGTGCATGCCGCGCACCAGCCAGCCGCCCGAGACGCCGTAGGTGACGTGCTCGACGCTGGCCCACGCCGTGGTGGCCGAAGGTGCGTAGTACGCCATGAGCGCCCAGCCCGTGATGGCCTGCAGCGTGATGCAGCCAACGAGAACGCTGCCCCAAATGTACGCCCATCGGGCGCCGCCCGGTACCGGTTCTTCGAGGGCGTGATGAACGACCGAACGGTACGAGGTGCGGGCGTCGAGCCAATCACCCGCTTTGACGAGCCAGCTCATCCGATCTCCTCGCGTTCAGGAATGCCTTGGCGAAACTTCTGAAAGCGGACCTCGATGGCCCGCTCGGCCCCGTCGCCGACGACGCGCGTCTCGAGCGTGTCCATGTCGCGCGGAGAAGGGCCGGACACTCGCTTGCCCGCGGGGTCGAAGTTCGAGGTGTGACAGGGGCAGCCGAATCCGGCCTCGCTCTTCTCGATGCCGCAGCCAAGGTGGGGGCAGGTGACCGAGAAGGCACGGACCTCGTCCCTGTTGCGCAGGAGCCACACCGCGCCCAGGTTCTCCCGGGCGTACTTGGTCCACGCGTCGATGACCTCGGAGATGACCGGAACCCGCTTGGGCTCGCCGTCCTTGAGATCGGCG
>JBBSDY010000085.1:0-9777 GCA_038240245.1 Polyangiales bacterium | reverse complement strand
GGCAGCAGCGACATCAGCATCTTCCAGTCCCGAGTCGGCTCGATAGGCATGCCGTCTGCTCTCGCAGAGAATCCCGCCTCGGGCCAACTTTCTGGCTAACACCTATGCCCCGTACAGGGTTCTGTCACCTACCTCGATCTCGATCGGGCCGCGAGCTCACTGTCCGACATTCGCATCGTCGACGACGCGGGGCGGCCCGTTCCTTACCTGGTGGAGTCGACCGCCCGGCACGTTCGCCACCCCGTGGACTGGCATGTCGAGCCCGGCCATCGCGAGACGGTGCTCCAGATCACCGGGATCGACACCCGGAAGAACATCGATGCGCTGGAGGTCGAAATTGCCTCACCCGACTATTTTGTCCGTGACGTGAGCGTCGTCGAGGCGACGTCGGACGCGCGAGGGACGACCGGGGAGCGCGTCCTTGGATCCGCGCACTGGGTCAAAACGGCAGACGAGCCGCACCGCCCCATGCGCCTATCGCTGGCCCGACCCGCCGAGTCGACCATCACGCTGCACATCGCCGACCAGGACAACGCACCCCTCGGGGTGGCGGCGGTGGCGGCCGACGTGGCGCTCCGCCGGATGGACTTCGTTTTCGCTCCCGCAGACCGCCTGATGTTGCTGACCGGCAACAGCACGGTGGAGGCTCCCCACTTCGATCTGGCTCTCGTCGCCGAGCAGGTCCTCGGCTCGCCCGCCGAGGCGGCCGCGCTTGGATCGCCCCAAGAGCAGCAGGCGGTGGCCCACGAGACGCCAAGGTGGTTCTGGGTATTCGTCCTCGCCGCCGCGTTGCTGCTCGTCTTGGTGCTGGCCAGGGTGTTGCGCCAGGAGACGGGTGTGGCACCCAAGCACCGACGCTGAGTCAAGGTGGCGTCAGGCGACCTTTTGGGAGATCTCTGTGTCCTGGGTAAGGGCATGTCGGCGAGTTGCAGAACCTTCACCGAGCTGCACGGAGATACTCACATTGGGGACGCGTGATTGTTCGAGCAGCGTTCCGGCAATGGCCAGGAGTTGGTGACGCAAGCGATCGGCGGCCGAGGGAGCGGCGGCGAGGGTCAACTTGGCAGAAGGGGATGTTTGCGCCGCAGAAAGTAGCGCCTGCGCGATGCGGGCTCGGGCGCCGAGCGAGGCCTCGTCCGATCGGGGTCCGCACGAAAGCACGGCCCTGATGACGGGAGTCGTCGGTCCCAACCGCGCCACGCGGCGCATCACGCGCGTGGCAAAGACCGCCGGCGGCTCGGAGGCGAGCTGGGAGACGACGACGACATCCGATGACACGTGTCCGCCGGACGGCGACACATGTCCGGAGGCTTCGCGCTCGAGCCAGGGGAGTGAATAACTTGCATGCTCGATGACCAGAATCGAGACCGGGGAAGTCACGTTGGTTGTCTGAGCGCCCATGTTGCTCTTCGATGAGCACACTTCGTGCCAACGTCGTGCGACTGAGGTGCGGCCAGGCTCTCGCGGCTTTTGCATGACATCAAGTTCTACGGGGCGGCCGGCAGAAAGTTTTGTAAGACTTCATCCCGATGGACGACCCAGGGACCCGGCCCCCACCCCGGGACACGCTCGAGAGTTGGGCCTGGGGCTACCTTCGGACGTCCGAGCTCGCCAGCAAGTTCGACCTCGCCCAGCCTCCCCCTGATCTCGAAGAAGCAGCGCCCGCACGCCGCGACGTGAGGCCGGCAAGGTCGGAGCGACTGATCACGTCCGGCGCGCGGGCCAAGACGCCGGGAAGCGAAGCGCTACGCAATCCGCTGCGCAGGGCGCAGCTCGTCCACACCTTTCTTCACCACGAGCTGCAGGCCGCGGAGCTCATGTGCTGGGCGATCTTGGCGTATCCCGAATCGCCACCCAACTTCCGGCGAGGCCTGGCCAAGATTGCGCGCGACGAAGTGCGCCACATGGCCATGTACGGCGACTACCTGGCATCGCTCGGCTACGCCTTCGGTGATTTTCCGGTGCGCGACTGGTTCTGGGAGCGGGTGCCCGCTGCGCCTTCGCCCGCTCACTTCGTGGCCACGATGGGCATGGGCTTCGAGGCGGGCAACCTCGATCACACCTTGCGATTCGCCGACCGCTTCGGCAAGGTGGGCGACGAAGCGGGCGCCAAGCTCCATCGAACCATCTTCGAAGAGGAGATCCCCCACGTGCGCTTCGGGATCACCTGGTTTCGAACGTGGACCCAGTCGGATGACTTTGCGTCGTGGACGCGACACCTGGCCGCTCCGCTTTCGCCGATGGTAATGCGGGGGCGACCCATCGAGCATAGTGGGCGCCTGCGGGCCGGCATGTCCCAACGCTTCATCGATGATCTCACCGTGTGGGAGCCAGTCTAAAGATTAGGCGGTCGCCGCGCGCATCGCTCACCCAAGACCCATGCGACGCATCTGGCTCCTCAACTTCGATGCGGACGAGGAGCTCGCGCGACCGCTCGGGTATTCACCCTCGCCAGCGTTGTTGGCGCGATTCGAGTCGCTGGCTTCTCGCGTCGGTGATCTCGTGCCCGAAGGAGATGCCATCATCGAAGAATGGAAACCCGAGCTCACGGCCCTCGACGCAAAGTTCGAGGGGCGTGCGTTCTGCCCGACGCCGCGAGCCCTTCGCGTGCTTTCCCGCATGCGGGCGTCGATCGGCCAAAGTCCGTCGATCGACGTGCTTCGGCTCGTGAACCACCGCGCCTTTTCGGCCGAGCTAGGGCAATGCCTTCCCGGCGCGCGGTTCGTTGGAACGAGGGACGAGCTGCAAGAGACGCTCGCGACGTCCAAGGGACCCTGGCTTCTGAAGCGAGCCTTCGGCTTTGCCGGTCGGGGTCGCCAGCGTCTACGAAGCGGCGAGATCGACGTGTCGGTGGAGCCTTTCGTGCGGGCATCCTTCGCGTCGGGCCAGGGAATCCAGGTCGAGCCCTGGGTCGATCGCATCGCGGACGTCGCGCTGCACGGGTTCGTCGCTGCGAGCGGGACCAAGACACTGGGCAGCCCCACCCTGCAACGAATCGACGAGACAGGTGCCTGGATGCAGAGTGCTCCTCTGCCCGCCGACGCTTTGACGGACGATGAAACGCGGCAACTTCTGGCGGAAGGCGAGCGCACCGCCGACGCTCTCGTTCGTGCGGGTTACTTTGGCCCCTTCGGCATCGACGGCTTCCGCTACCGCGATCGAGATGGACAAGCGCGCTTCAACCCGCGCTCGGAGATCAATGCCCGGTATTCGATGGGCTGGGCGGTGGGGATGGGAGAGCGACGCCCCGATCTCGCTACTTCGGCGGCGACAGACGACGCATCGTGACCATGAGATGCATGCTGTTTCCCTCTTCGTAACTGTCCTGGTCGTCGTCGAGGGCAGCGTCCTGACCCACGCGATCGGGTTGACTGGGGGGCGCGCCGACCGTCGCCACGTGACCACGTTGATCCAAGACGCTTTGCACCGATACCGCCTGAGCCTCGAAACCGTCTTTTTCGAAGCGGAGGTTATGGGGCAGCGAGGTGAGCCCGTCGAGGACGAACTCACCGCTGCGGCTCGAGACGGCCACGGCTTCGGGGCCCGCTCCGAGGGCAACGCATCGCACGCCGGCCACCGGCAGGCCGCGCTGGCTGTCCACTTCGCCGACCACGCAGTAGGGCCCCGTTCCACACCCGTCGGCGAACTCCACCGAAGTCCCCACCGGCTGATGAACGGTCAAGTCGAGGCAAGACGTCGCGAAGAGCGCGAGAGCGCAATGAACCGCTGAAATGGACCTGGCACCCATCGAACGTCCTAATGCTGCCAACGGGGGGCAACGATCACGAAGTTAGCACGTACACGAACGGAGCCTCCACCCCGACCGCCTTTTCGACTGACGGCGTGTCGCGTGCGCCACGCCCCTGGGCGACTAGAGAGCAACGGCCGTCGAAACCGAGGATTTCTCGACTTCGTCGACGGTGACCTCGCGACCGAGCCGCTCGGAGAGGTAGATGCCCTCGGAGATGAGCATGGTGTTCAGGGCCACTTCGGCGCTTGGCAACAGCTCGACCTTGCCGCGCAGCGCGGCCACCCAGTGGGCTTGCGAGCTGCCGTAGTACGCGCCATCGCCGCGGACGTTGTTCCAGCGAAAGCGCGCGCCCTCGAGATTGACCGTCCCGTTGACGTCGAGATTGCCGAAGCTGCGAAAAAAACCGAAGGGGTGCAAGCGAACGCCGCCCCTGGAGCCCAGAATCGACGAGCCCTCGATGGTGTCGAGGTGCAGGGCCCACGATTCGATGATGTCGAGCGTTACGTCGCCCTCGAAGCGAACGAACCCGAGCCCCAACTCTTCGACATCGTAGCTCGACGACTCCTGGCGTTTCGGATCCATGTCGATCTTTTGGTACGTCTTGCCGGTGATGCGCACGACCTTGGGGTTGCCGAGCAAGAAAAGCGTCTGGGCAATGTGATAGGTGCCCATGTCATAGAGGGCGCCACCCGCGGCGTGCCTTTTCTGGACGAAGTTGGCGGTGCCATAGCCGTCGACGTAGGGGCGGCCGCGCCGGCGAAATCCGGTCGAACGGGCGTGATAGAGCTCGCCGAGCTCGCCGGCCGAGATGAGCTCCCGGGCGGCGCGTGTCTCGTCGGAATAGAGCGTGAAGAACTGGATGTGCAGCTTCTTCTGGTGCTTCTTGGCCTGTTCGAGCATCGTCCTGGCATCGCAGTACGAGCCGGCCATCGGCTTCTCGCAATAGACGTGCTTGCCGGCCTCGAGCGCCGCCACGGTGGTCGGCATGTGGTAATTGTTGTGCAGGCAGACGTCGACCGCATCGATGTCCTTGCGCGCCAACAGATCGCGAAAGTTCGTGTAGACGTGCGCGATCTTGTAGGTGTCGGCGGACTTGCGCGCCGCCGCTTCGTTGATGTCGGCGCAGGCGACGATCTCGACGTTCTCGAGAGCCGCGTAGTTTTTCATGTGCGTCTGCGCGATCTGACCCGTCCCGATGATGCCAATGCGAATACGTTCTTGTTCCGTGGACATGTTGTTCCTCAGGCGATTGGCTGGTGCAAATCGCAGGCACGATAGCGCGCCAACGGGTCCGGTGAAAGCCTGGGCAACCGGCCAAATGTGGGTAAGCTGGTGAAATGGGGATTCGCTCGGCCAGCGCAGTCGTGGGGCTGCTTCTGCTAGCGGCCTGCGGCGGGTCCGAGTTCTCCGCGGCGAACGGTGAGAGCGGCGGCACCACAGGCGAGGGCGGAAGGTCGGGTACTACCGGGGGGACAGCGGGGGCAGCCGAGATGACCGGCGGATCTTCCCAGGGCCCTTCCGGCGGCGCGGGAATGACGATGGGCTCGGGTGGCGCGAGCAGGGTCGACGCCTCGGTCACCGGTGGATCAGGGGGAAAAGGCGGCGGCGGGGCGGTCGCCGATGCAAGCATCGACGTCGGCGCCCCCGAGGCCACCGTGGTCCCAACCTGTCCCATGACCGAGCCCGCTGGCGGCGGGGCGTGCTCGGGAATCCTCAAGTGCACGTACGGTACGCATCCGCGCATCGGGTGCCGAAAAACATACACCTGCACGGCCGGACACTGGGCCGTCGGTGCCGCGACCATGTGCTCGGCACTGCCGGCGTGCACCGACGAAAACCCACTTCCCTTCATCGGCGCCGTCTGCACCAGCGTCGGTCACGACTGCCTCTGGGAAAGCGGCCTGTATTGCCGCTGCGTCGCGTGCCCCGATATGGGTTGCCCCAACTGGAACTGTTTTCCGCCTCCCAACAATTGTGGAACGACACCCCCCAACCTCGGGCAAGCATGCACCGCCGACACCATGCCCGCCGTGTGCGAGTTCGGCAATTGCGCTCTCGGCTCGAGGGTGACCGTCACCTGTGTGAACGGCGTGATCAACTGGACGTTCCCCAACTGTCAGTGAGTCACCCGCGCAAGAGGACTCCCAGGAAGATCACCAGAAGTTCAGAGCCGCATTCTGGTGGTGCGACGGGCGGCGGACCAGAGTCGTCCCACGTTCTCGGCGGCCGCGGACATGCGCTCTCGTGTCTTGGCCATCGCCTCTTCGAGCGGCATGGGGCGGGGACAGATCGAGAAAATGGCGTCGAACACGCTGAACTCGGCGGACGTCACCTCGTCGGACAGTCCCCCCGCGAGCACCACGACCGGGACACCATGGCGCTTCGCCGCGCGCGCCACGCCGAAGGGTCCCTTGTTGCCCAAAGTTTGTCGATCGAGCCAACCTTCCGACGTCACCACCAGATCACAGCCCGCGACTCGCTCGTCGAACCGCAGCGCGTCGAGGATGAAATCGATCCCGCGCTCGAGCTTGCTGCCCAAAAGGCCGACCATCCCCGCCGCCATTCCTCCTGCTGCGCCGCCATGCACCACCCGTCGGATGTCGCGACCCAGATCGCGCTCGATGACGTCGGCGAGTCGCCCGAGGTTGGCTTCGAGGGCGTCGACCATGGCGGGCGTCGCGCCTTTCTGCGGACCGAAGACGCGGGCAGCGCCGGCCTTGCCGAGCAACTCGTTGTCGACGTCACACGCGACGACGATCGCTGCGCTGGCGAGGTGCGGATCGATCTCCGATACGTCGATGTGATCGAGCCGAGCGAGTCCGCCGCCGCCGCGCGCAATGGATGCACCTCTCGCGTCGACAAGGCGCACGCCGAGCGCCTCGGCGAGTCCCGCCGCTCCGTCCACGGTCGCGCTACCGCCGAGCCCGACGATGACCCGCCGGCACCCTCGCTCGAGCGCCGCCCTGATGAGCTCGCCTGCGCCGTAGCTGGTGGCCACCATGGGATTGCGCTCTTGGTCGGAGAGGAGCGCGAGACCCGAAGCGCGCGCCACTTCGACGACAGCGGTCGTCCCATCTGCCAAAAGACCCCACTCGGCTCGAATCGGCCGCCCGAGCGGATCGGTCGCATCGGCGCCGATCATCGTGCCTCCAAGGCCGCGCACGAGCACGGCCGCCGTCAGATCGCCACCATCGGCGATGGGAAGCTGATCGAGCTCAGCTCCGGGGACAGCCCTCGAAAGTCCCTCGGCGATGGCCGCAGCGACCTCGATGGCGTCGAGGCTTCCCTTCAGCGAATTGGGAGCAATGAGAACCTTCACGCGGCAGCGTCGGCTTCGAGCTCTTGGAACAGCGGAACCAGCTCGGGGCGACGACGGAGCGGAGCGCAAAAGCGGGTGGCCAGCGCTAGCAGCTCGACCTGCAGCGCCTCGGTCTCGGTGTCGAGCTCGGCGATGCGCTTCTCGCTCTTGGTCTTCTCGTCCTCGACGTTGTGCTCGAGGTTGGCGAGCGCCGCGCGAAGCTCGTGGATCTGAAACTCGAGATCGGCGACTTCGCGATCGCGGATCTCGGCCTGCTCGCCCACCTTTTGCTCGTCCTTTTTGGCATCGAGCCAGGCGTGAACGGCCTCCGACGCATTGGCGTACGCTTCTTCGAGGCCCTTGTACGGCACGTCGAAGGCGCTGCGACCTTCCCACATCAAGATTTCTTGGTGGACCTGGAGCACACGCTCTCGTGCCTGGCCGGTGATCTTGGTGAAGGGGGCCACCTCGGTGCGCGCGGCGCGGGCTTCGTCGCGGGACTTGGAGGCATCGATGCCGAGAGCGTCCACGGCAAATCCGAAGCGCTGGCGCCCGTCGCGTCCGCGCGACTCGAGACCTTCGACCTTGCGCTGCTCGGTGACGCTTTCGGTGCGCAGCTCGGCCACGGTGTGAACGAGTTTTTTGACCTGTTCGAGCATCGTGGCCAGCTCACCGGGCGGCTTGTTGTCATAGGCGCGGGCGAGCATTTGCTCGAAGACGACGGTGCGCTTGGCCCAGCGATCGATGGCGACCGGTGGCAGCGTGGCCGCTGCGCGGTGCGACATAGGCTGCTCGGCGTCGGGCTCGGGCGGTACGGGGACGTCGAGCTCGGCGCAGATGGCGAGCAAGTCGTTGTGCATGCGGTGCGCGTCGACCGGGCGCAGTCCAGGATCCTTCGCCATCAGACTCAAGATCAGCTTTTCGACTTGCACGGGGGCGTCGGGCGCGAACTTGCGAACGGGAGGGGCGGGCTCTTTCAGGTGCTTCAAGAAGAAGCTGGGAATGTCGGCGGCCTCGAAGGGGAGCTGGCCGGTGAGCATCTCGAAGAAGATGATCCCGATGGCGTACAGATCGGACGACGCTCCCGCGTCGATGCTGGTGATGCGTTCGGGAGCCATGTACTGCGGCGTGCCGAAGACCTCGCCTTGACCGGTGAGCCGCGCGTCTTGCATCGACCGTGCGATGCCGAAATCGAGCAGCTTGACAAGATCGGTTCCGTCGCCGCGCGTGCACAGAAAGATGTTGTCCGGCTTGAGATCGCGATGAATGACTTCGAAGTCGTGGGCGCGAGCGAGCGCGCGGGCGATCTGCACCATGATGGGCAGCGCCCTCTGGTAGGTCATCGGCCCCCGTGACAGGGTCGTGCCCAGCGATTCGCCCTCGAGCAGCTCCATCACCAGGTAAGAGACGCCGTCGTCGGTGTCGCCCTGGTCGAAGATCTCGATGATGTTGGGGTGGGCGAGCTTTTGGGCGGCCTTGGCCTCGCGCCGGAACCGCTCGCGCACCACAGGATCGCGGCTCAAGCCGGGGTTCATGATCTTGACCGCGCACGGCCTGTCGACCAGCTTGTGGCGGGCGCGGTAGACGGTGGCCATGCCGCCCTCGCCGAGCACGTCCTCGATCACGTAGCGCCCACCGAGCGTCATGCCCACGCGCGGATCCTGGAGATGGACGAGGGGCTTCCCATCGACGAAGCAAAAGGTGCTTTCGTTGGGGTACCTAAGATGGCACTGCTCGCACGTCTTCATGCCTGGCGGCCAATTCTACTCTACGGGGTGAATCTGGAACGGGTCAATGCGCCGCGCAAACTTCGACCCAAAAGCCGCTGCTTTTCGGGTGCTAGCGCGGTTTTGTCGATCCGATGACGACGTGCGTGGCGGCGTGGAGCTGCTCGGCGTGGGGCGCGTGCACGCCCGCGGCTTCGATGATCTTGGGCTTGTCGGGCGGACAATCGGCCGTGCAGGACGGTGCGGCGGCGGCGACAGGGGTCGTGGCGGCCGCCATGACCGGCGCCGCCACCGTCGGTGCGGCCAGGGGCGGCGTCCACACCGAGCCTGAGCCATCGGCCGGCTCGGCCAGCGGAGGCAGTACCGCGTCGACGTCGGTTCCCGGGGCAACCAGGTACATTTCGACGGTGGGGGGGTACACATCGACGTTCGATTCGCGGTGCGAGGAGCCGTCGCGGTACGCGATGGTGCGGGTGCGCAGGATCTTGTAGCCGCGGATCCCGTGCTGCTTGCGGATGATGCGGTTGGCGGCCAGCCCTGGCATCTCTTCGACCTTGCGGGTGAACGGACGGACCGCCAGCACCTGCCGACCGAAAACGACGCTGGCCGGGCGCTCCTGCCCGTGCAGCTCGAACACCACCGAGCCTCCTTCGACGTAGCTGTGCACGACCACCGGAAAATCGTACGGGTTGCGAATCTTGAGGTCGACGACCGGGTACACCACGGTCGCGTCGAGCCCCATGGTGATGTACGCGCTCGGCCTCGAATGGGGCAAGCGCTCGATGATGTCGAGACCGGCGAGAAACGCGGCGGCGTGGAAGGTGCTGGCCACCTGGCACGTGCCGCCGCCGATGCCTTCGACCATCTCGCCCTTGAAGATCTCCCAGCCCTTGGAAAAGCCGTTTTCCTTGGTGCGCGGGCCGACGACCGCGTTGAACGAAAAGAGCTCGTGCGGCAAGAGCACCACGCCGTCGAGACGCGCGGCCGCCGTGTCGCAACGC
>JBBSDY010000084.1:0-9841 GCA_038240245.1 Polyangiales bacterium | reverse complement strand
GGGCGCGGTTGACCTCGGCGATGTGGCGATTTGCCGTGTCGATGGCCCGGCGCAGCCCTGGTGACAGGTCGTCGACGGCCTGGTCGACCCACGCCACGTCGACCTTGGTCCATGTGAGCTGGGTTTCGTCGAACCTGGCTGTCGCGTCGAGGATGGCTTGGTCGCCTCGCTGGCCGACATCATCGAAGAGGCTCTGAACCTGCCCGAGCAGCGCGCTGTCGCACAACCGGGTGCGTGGCGCGAGGCGCGTGTCCAGCAAAGCCTGGTCGGACGGTAGAGTGTAGATGCGAGGAATCATCGTCGTTCGGGTCTCATTGGGCTCGAGGGCGGAGGCGGCCATGGGCGAGCGAACGGCGCAAACGTTGACTGGGCGTTTCGTGCAAGGTGCACAGGACGTGATAGACATCCCCCACGTCGAGCTCCGGGCGCTGGGCAGCGATCTCGTGAGCCCTTCGCCAACGGGCCTCGCGCTGCGTGGCCCAATCCCGCTCGTCGGACGTGAGCTCGGAGAGGCTCACGCGGGTAGTCTCGCACGCGCAGGATAGCGTGTCACCTCTCGCAGACGTAGCCGATCACGAACGTGTCGCACCCCAGATCGTTCCACGATCCGTTCGCGTCGAGCTCCCCACAGGCTTCGCCGCCATCCGCGTTGTTGTTCGGCTGGCCCGCGCCCCAGCCATTGTAGAGGCCACCCACGGGGCCGCCGGTGTCGCCCTGGCCGTGCCAGAACTGAACGCCGTCGGTCCAGACCCACACGCCGTCGGTCTGGCGATCGGTGGCGCCGATCCAGAGGCCCCCGCCGTAGCCGACTCCGGCGGTCGCATCCACGATCCACTGGTTTTCGCCTGCGTCGTCGACGCGTACGAGGTGCATCCCCCGGCTCACGCAATCGGCCTGCGCATCGGACCACGCCGCACGTCGCGCCGGCGCGTAGCAGAGCATGTAGCCCTTGCCGAGGCGGGTGATGCCGATGCACCCGTCGGGGCACGCGCTCTGCTCGTCGACGCTACCGTTGCAATTGTTGTCGAGGCCGTCGCAGATCTCGGGGCCCGCCGGGACGCAGGCGTCGAACTTCGCGTCGGCGACCGACGCCTCGGCGTCGCGCGCGGACGCGTCCGTGAGCACAGCATCGGGGCCGGCGTCCAACCTCGCGTCGGCAGCGCCGTCGATCGCCGCGTCGGTCGACGAGGCGTCCTTGGCGACGGCATCCGCCGCGGCATCACCTTCGGCGTCGCGACGCCCGGCTTCCGCGGGTCCACCGCTGCCGCCGCTGTTGCCGCCAGCCCCAGCTTGGTCCGCGGAGCCGCCACCGCCGGAGGCTCCCGCGCTGCCCGCCGAGCCTCCCTCGCCCGTGAATCCTGCCATTGCGCCGCTGCCGTTGTGGCCGCCCAATCCAAGAACGCCGGCCACTCCGCCGCCAGCCGCTCCCGAGGTGACATGCCCCCCGGCCCCCGTTGCATCGGTATCGGGCATGTCACCGCCATCGCCCTCACGCTGGATGCCACAGCCAAAGGCGAGGGCGACGATCGACACGTAAGCGTAGCGAGACGATCGCCCGACAAGCAACCTCGACATAGACGCGCGAGCATACCCCAGCCCGGCAAGCCGTGACAACGGATCCCCGGCACCACGCCTGGAGGCTGACCTGCCCTTGACGGCCCGGTATGGGTCAGCCAAACCCTTGCCGATGCCCAAGCCCCGGCGCCCGTGGATCGTCTCTCGGCACGATCCCATCGAGAAGCTCGACGACAACCTGTGGGCCGTCCAGGGCGATGTCCCCGGCGTCGGGATCTCGCGCCGCATGTGCATCATCAAGATGGACAATGGAGGTCTCGTGTTCTTCAACGCCGTGCCCATCGAGCCGGCGGCGCTCGAAGAGGTATGTGCGTGGGGCAACCCGTCCATGCTGATTGTCCCGAGCCACCTGCACCTCATCGACGCGCACGCCTTCGCCGAAAAGCTCGAGGTGCCCGTCTATGGCCCTGCAGCCGGCGAAGACAAGATCCGGCAGCGCGTCGATCTCGCCGGGACGCTCGAGACCCTACCCTCCGATCCGAGCTTTCGCGTGGAAACGGTGGCCGGCCTGACGCTCGGGGAGCCCGCAGTCATCGTGAAGAGCGGTGATCGCCAGAGTATCCTCTTCGGCGATGCGCTGCAGAACCACAACCGAGACACCCTCGCGTTTTCGCTCCGTCTCTTCGGCTATGCGGGAGGCCCCAAGGTGACGCTGCTCTTGCGGTTGCTCTTCTTGCGCGACAAGAACGCACTCAAGGCGCAGCTGGAGAGGTGGGCATCGCTGCCCTGTCTAACGCGGTTGGTTCCCGCGCACGGTGAGGTCGTCTCGACCGGGGCCGCGAACGCCCTGCTCCGCGCAAGGGCTGCGGTCTAGCCCGCAGAATCTGCACCGCTCTTCCTACTTGCTCATTGCCGCCCGCGGCTGCGCTGGATTCGGATCGACCGCTGCCTGCGCCATCATAGGCACGCTGTAGCTGACCCGCTGGCGTTCGTCACCTGGCATGCGTCGTGCTCAAGTGCGTCCAGGCCACTGAAAAGCGGGCATTGGCTGCACCTTTCGACGGACTCCGTCCCCGCGCGATCCCCCGAGGAATCTCCATGACGAGCATTGAACGCGGCCAGCCTCTCGAGGCACAGGAGCTCGCCGCCATGGACGCGTATTTCCGGGCGGCCAACTACTTGACCGTCGGGCAGATCTACTTGCAGTCCAATCCGCTTCTGCGCGAGCCGTTGTCCCCGGCCAACATCAAGCCGCGCCTGCTCGGCCACTGGGGAACCTCGCCCGGGCTCAACCTCATTTACGTTCACCTGAACCGGCTCATCCGACGCCACGACGCCGAGGTCATCTTTCTCGCCGGACCGGGCCACGGCGGACCGGCCGTGATCGCGAACCTGTACCTCGAGGGCACCTACTCCGAGATCTATCCGAAGATCTCGCAAGATGCCGACGGGATGCGTCGATTGTTTCGCCAGTTTTCGACTCCTTATGGTGTGCCGAGCCACGTGGGCCCCGCCACACCCGGTTCCATCCACGAAGGTGGCGAGCTCGGCTACGTGCTGACCCACGCGTTCGGGGCTGCATTCGACAATCCGCAGCTCATCGTGGTGGCCGTCGTGGGCGACGGCGAGGCCGAGACCGGGCCACTCGAGGGATCCTGGAAGGGCATCAGCTTCTTGAACGCGGCTCGCGACGGCGCCGTGCTGCCCATTCTTCACCTCAATGGGTACAAGATCTCCGGTCCGACGGTCCTCGGCCGGGCCGGCGACGAGAGCATTCGCAGCCTTCTCGGCGGTCACGGCTATGACGTTCACTTCGTCGAGGGAGATGATCCCCTCGTCGTCCACCAGGCCTTCGCCCGAACGCTCGACGACTGCTATGCGAAAATCCGGGCCATCCAGAGCCGTGCGCGCCAGCACGGCGTCACCACCAGGCCGCGCTGGCCCGCAATCGTGCTTCGAACGCCCAAGGGGTGGACGGGGCCCAAAATCGTCGACGGCAAGCAAGTCGAAGGAACTTTTCGATCGCACCAGGTGCCGCTCTCGGGCGTGACCACCAATCCCAGGCACCTCGAGATCCTCGAGGCTTGGATGAGAAGTTATGGCCCGGAGACCCTCTTCGACGACCGAGGCCGCTTCATCGAGTCGCTTGCGGCGCTCGCCCCTGTGGGCGACCGGCGCATGGGCAAGAACCCGCACGCCAACGGCGGCAAGGTGCTCGTGCCGCTCGAGCTTCCCGAGTTCACGAGCTATGCGCTTTCCGTCGAGGCGCCGGGCACCGAGAAGAGCGAATCGACGCGCCAGCTCGGCCTGATGCTGCGTGACATCTATTCCTTGAACGCCAAGGCCCAAAACTTTCGGCTCTTCTGTCCCGACGAGACCAACTCCAATCGACTGGGCGCCGTTTACGAAGTCGAGAACCGGTGCCTGGTCGAGCAGGTTTTTGACGACGACGACCACGTCTCGCCCGACGGGCGCGTGATGGAAGTCTTGAGTGAGCACAACTGCGTCGGCTGGCTCGAGGGCTACCTGCTCACCGGCCGCCATGGTCTCTTTGCGACGTACGAGGCCTTCGCCCTCATCGTCGCGTCGATGACCACGCAGCACGCCAAATGGCTAGAGGCGTGCGAGGCGCTCGCCTGGCGAGCCCCCATCGCGTCGCTCAACTGCTTGCTCACGTCGACTTGTTGGCGCAACGATCACAACGGCTTCAGCCATCAGGGGCCGGGCTTCATGGACACGGTCATCTCCAAGAAGGGATCGGTCGCACGCGTCTATCTGCCCCCCGACGGCAACTGCCTCTTGTCCGTCGCCGATCACTGCTTTCGCAGCAAGGGCTATGTCAATCTCATCATCATCGACAAGCAGCCCCAGCTGCAGTGGCTCGGCATGGACGCGGCCCGCGAGCACTGTGCGCGGGGCGCCTCGACCTGGGACTGGGCAAGCACCTGCGGCGGACACGAGCCCGATGTGATCCTCGGCTGTGCTGGCGACATTCCGACACTGGAGACCGTCGCGGCGGCGTCGTGGCTGCGCAAGAAAGCCCCCGAGCTCCGGGTGCGGGTCGTCAACGTGGTCGACTTGATGGCGCTGGCCTCGCCTATCGAGCATCCCCACGGCATGAGCGACGATCGCTTCGTCGATCTCTTCGAATCGGAGGCCCACGTCGTCTTCGCGTTTCACGGCTACCCGGGGGCCATCCATCAGCTCCTGCACGGCCGTCCCCAGGCGAGCCGCTTTCACGTGCGCGGCTACCGCGAAGAGGGCTCGACCACCACGCCTTTCGACATGGTCGTCCTCAACGGCATGAGTCGTTTTCACCTCTGCATCGAGGCATTGCGACGAGCGCGAAGGCAGGTTCCTCAGACCGATGCTCTCATCCAAGAATGCCGTGATGCTCTCGATCGGCACCGCATCCATATCGGCGAGCACTTCGAAGACATGCCCGAGATCGCCGACTGGACATGGTCGCAGCCCTAGGAGGCAAGGGGATGGCAGATCCCATCGTTCTGGTGTTGAACAGTGGTTCGTCGTCGCTCAAGGTCGCATTCTTTCGCCTGGCGACGGATGGCGAGATCAGGATCGCGGATGGCAACACCCAAGGCACGGCAGCGACGACCGAATCGATCTTCGAAAAGATCGCAGATGGCCGTTACCCGATGCCCGACGCCGTCGGCCACCGTTTGGTCCATGGTGGACCGAGGCACGTGATGCCCGAGCGCATCGGTCCGGCGCTCGTGGCATCACTTCGCGAAGCCCTGCCCTTCGCACCGCTGCATCTGCCGGCCGAGCTTCTAGGCATCGAGACAATGGCCGCGCGTTATCCGAACGTGCCCCAGGTGGCGTGCTTCGACACGGCCTTTCATCACGGGCTGCCCGAGGTAGCACAGCGCTTCGCGTTGCCCCGGGCGCTTTTCGATGAGGGCGTCAAGCGCTACGGATTTCACGGCCTGTCCTACGAGTACATCGTCCGCAAGCTGGGCACAGCGCTGGGAGCGCGATCCATCATCTTGCACCTCGGCAACGGCGCGAGCATGGTCGCTCTGCAGAACGGCAAGCCCATCGACACGACGATGGGCTTCACCCCCGCGGGCGGCTTCATGATGGGCACCCGATCGGGCGATCTCGATCCCGGCGTGCTCGTCTATCTCGCGAGGGCCGGCCGCAACGCGGGAGATCTCGAAACAATCGTCAACCACCAATCGGGCCTGCTCGGTGTTTCGGGAACGACGTCCGACATGAAAGACCTGCTCGAGCGTCGCGCCAGCGATCCCCACGCGGCGCTGGCATTCGAGATGTTCTGCTACCAGGCCCGCAAAGCCGTGGGCTCTTTTGGGGCTGCCCTGGGAGGCCTCGATACGCTGGTGTTCACCGGCGGGATCGGGGAGCGGGCAAGTTCCGTTCGCGAGCGCATCTGTGCTGGGCTAGAATTCATGGGCGTTCGCATCGACCGGGCCCGCAACGGTGATGCGAGCGAGGTGATCAGCCCGCCAGACTGTCCCGTTACGGTGCGCGTCTGTGCCACCGACGAAGAGATCACCATCGCCAGGCACACGCGCAGGCTCGTCTTTCCGCAGTCCCACCCTACTTCCAGAGTGAGCCCATGACCACCTACCTCGTCGCCCTCGATAGCAGCGTTCGCTCTTCACAGGTGCTTGCCGATGCCATCGTGCTGGCTCGGGGCACGGGCGCCAAGCTCGTCCTGTTTCGCGCCATCGGACTGCCCAGCGATCTTCCGGTCGAAGCCTATGCGATGTCGCCCGACGGCGTCGTCGAGGTGCTCCAGCAGCGCGCCGCGTCCGAGCTGGCCGATCTGGCGAAGCAAATTCCGGAGGGCATCCAGTTCGAGATTCGTCAGGAGATCGGCTCGTCCTGGCAAGCCATTTGCGATGCCGGCCGCGCGGTGGACGCGTCGCTCATCGTCATCGGATCCCACGGCTATGCCGGGCTCGATCGCCTGCTCGGCACGACGGCTTCGCGCGTCGTGAACCACGCCGACCGATCGGTTCTCGTCGTCCGCCCCACGCCCCACGATCCCGGTTAACATTGCGCTCGTGAGCTTGCCAGTCCTGCCCGTCGGCGCCGCCGTTCGACGTGTGATCGCCAGGGGCTACCACGCGGCCGATCTGCGAGCCGATCTGCTGGCTGGCACCGTGGTCGGCATTGTCGCCATTCCACTCTCCATGGCGCTGGCCATCGCGGTCGGCGTCCCGCCGCAGCATGGCCTTTACACGGCCATCATCGGAGGCGCGAGCGTTGCGCTGCTCGGAGGTTGCAAGTTCCAGGTGACGGGCCCCACCGCGGCGTTCGTCGTCATCCTCGCGCCCATCGTCACGAAGTACGGCCTTGCCGGTTTGCTCACCGCGGGTCTGATGGCCGGAGTCATGCTGGTCGGGATGGGCGTGGCGCGACTCGGACGGCTCATTCAGTTCATCCCTTACCCGGTCACCACCGGCTTCACGACGGGGATCGCGACGGTCATCGCCACCCTGCAAATCAAGGACATTCTCGGCCTCGCCGTGGGTCCGTTACCCGACTCTTACCTCGGCAAGGTCGCCAGCCTTTGGGGTGCCCGCGGCACGGTCCGTCCGGCCGAGGTCATCGTGGCGGTCGTCACGTTTGCGCTTTTGCGACTGTTGCCACGGGTCATCAAAAGGATTCCGGCGCCGCTATTGGCCATTGGCTTCGTGGCCACCGCCGCAGCCTTGGCGCATCGCTTCGAGCCAGGGTTCGACGTGGCAACGATCGGCAGCCGTTTTCACGCCAAGGTCAACGGCTTCGAAGTTGCCGGGATCCCCCCCATTCTTCCGGCGCCGGCGCTTCCGTGGGGGCCCGGCGGCCTGTCTTTCGCGGCCCTGCGCGAGCTCGTTCCATCGGCTTTCGCCATCGCCATACTGGGCGCCATCGAATCGCTCCTTTCGGCGGTCATTGCCGATGGCATGACCGGAACCAAGCACGATCCCGACTCCGAGCTGGTGGCCCTCGGCGTCGGCAACATCCTGACCCCCTTCTTCGGAGGGATCGCCGCCACTGGCGCCCTCGCCCGCACCGCCACGAACATTCGCGCCGGAGCCCGGTCGCCCTTTGCCGCGATCGCCCATTCGTTCGTCGTGCTGCTGTCGTTGGTCATTCTCGCTCCCCTGGTGGCGTACATCCCCATGGCATCGCTCGCGGCGCTGCTCTTGCTGGTCGCGTGGAACATGTCCGAGGTGCTTACGTTTCGCGGAATCGTCAAAGTCGCCCCCACGAGTGACGTCATCGTGCTCGTCACGTGCTTCTCGCTGACCGTGCTGTTCGACATGGTCGTCGCGGTCTCGATCGGCGTCGTGCTCGCCGCCCTGCTCTTCATGCGGCGCATGGCCGAGCTCGCCGAGGCGGGCAGCATTCTCACCGAACAGAGCGAATCGTCGCCGGTTCGGCTCCCCACGGGGGTCGCCCTCTACGAGGTGAACGGGCCGCTCTTTTTCGGTGCGGCTCAGAAGGCGATGGAGGCTCTCAGCTCGACGAGCATCGATACCTATCGCGTCCTCATCCTTCATCTCGGCAAGGTCCCGGTCATCGACGCGACCGGCCTGGCGGCCCTGGAAAATGCCATCCAGAGCTTGCTACGACGCAAGAAGGCAGTGGTGGTGGCGGGTCCCTTGCCGCGACCGCAAGAGATGTGGACCAAGGTCGACCTGCAACGAAAGTACGAAGGTCTCGAGATGGCTTCATCGCTCGAGCGAGCCATCGAGATCGCCCAAACCAAGGTGTAGGATGGTCGCCCATGAAGATCCCGCGACTCAAGGACATCGATCTCACGCAGGAGATAGCCGACAAGCAAGCCTACGAGAAAGCTCTCGCCGAGGCGCAGCTACGGCTCTTGCGTTTGCAGCAGAGCTACTATCACGGCGGCCGCCGCGCGATCATCCTCTTCGAGGGCTGGGACGCGGCAGGCAAAGGTGGCGCCATCCGGCGCATGACCGAGAAGATCGATCCCCGCGGCTTTCGCGTATGGCCGATTGGTCCGCCCACACCCGATGAGCAAGCGCGGCATTACCTCTATCGATTCTGGGAAACGTTGCCGACGCGCGGAACGTGGACGATTCTCGATCGAAGCTGGTACGGGCGGGTGCTCGTCGAGCGCGTCGAGAAGCTGTGCCCCAAGCCAGCGTGGAAACGAGCGTACGGCGAAATCAACGAGCTCGAAAAGATGCTCGTCGATGACGGCGTGGTCATTGTCAAGCTCTTCTTGCACATCTCCAAGAAGGAGCAGCTTCGACGCTTTCACGAGCGCGAGAACAATCCTTACAAGCGCTGGAAGATCGGCAAGGACGACTGGCGCAACCGCAAGCGCTGGTCTTCGTACGAAGACGCCATCGACGACATGTTTCGCGAAACGAGCACCAAGATCGCGCCCTGGCGACCCATCGCCGGGCAACGCAAGTGGTTCGCCCGCGTGGCGGTTTGCCAGGCCGTCATCGACGCCCTCGAACGGACGTGAGGGATCCGCAAGGGACCTTGGTCCTCGGTCGATTGCTCATTTTCGCCCGGCCCGACCGTAACTCGTTGTGATCATCGGCTATTGATCGAGGGTCAACGGGTAAATAGCTTGCCGGCCGACGCCGAATAGCGCGTCGACCGCTCCGATCGCGCGGACAAGGGTCGTTCATGCCCTCGGCCCTTTGCAATCGATCCGTCGACTTTTCAAGGCAACGTGTAGGCAAGCCGTCGTAGGGGCGATCCTCGCGGCATTGTCGGCCTGCGGCCAGGGCGATCCTCTGAGCTCAGGCCTTCCAGACGACTACCCCGGGCGGCTCGACACCGATTCGGCCATCGCGATTGGCGATCTGTGCGCCACGCCGAACGTGGGCTGCAGCTGCGAATCCTACGGCGTGGTCGTTGACTGTGGGCAAGTCGAGCGCCGCTCGGGGAAGTTCGTCTCCTGCTCGCTCGGCAAGCGCACCTGCGTGGCGGGAACCTGGGGCGCGTGCATCGGCGATCGGATCTCGGGACAGTTCGAGTCGCCGCTTCCCGGCAAGAGCCCGCTCACCCTGGGCAGCGCCACCGCGTGTCTCAACAATCCGTGCGATCCGTACTGCGTCAACTTCGTCGACAACGCGACTGACATCGATGCTGGCGCCGGCCTGCGCATCCGTGACGGCGGGCTCGTCCTTCTCCAGAGCGAAGGTGGCTCGGCGATGCCAACCAACCCTTGCACCGGACTCTCCCTCACGCCGGGGCCTCAGACGATCACCGTCGTCAGCATTTCGCCGCTGGTCACCGTGCCCGATTTCCTCAAGTATGCGGCCAAGCTTTCGCCAGCGAGCTGCGCGAAAGGCACCGTTCC
>JBBSDY010000083.1:0-9929 GCA_038240245.1 Polyangiales bacterium | reverse complement strand
TGACGAGACAAGGGGACTCGGCACCGATGGATTGACGGCCGACGACGACACGATTGCGGCTCTGGCCGCCACCGCGCGCGGTGACGCACGACGCGCGCTGTCGACGCTGGAGATGACCGCCGACTACGTGCGCGCCAGCGGCCGCAAGCAGATCGCCGTCGCGGATCTGGAGGCGGCGAGCGAAGATACCACGCTGCTCTACGACAAGAAGGGCGAGGAGCACTACAACGTCACCAGCGCGTTCATCAAGTCCATGCGCGGCTCCGATCCCGACGCCGCCATCTATTACTTGCTGCGAATGGTCGAGGCGGGCGACGATCCACTGTTCATTCTGCGCCGGATGATGATCTTCGCCAGTGAGGACGTCGGCAACGCCGACCCGCGCGCATTGTCGGTCGCGGTTGCGGCGGACGAGGCGTTTCGCAGGATGGGCATGCCCGAAGGAATGTATCCGCTGGCGCATGCGTGCCTTTACCTGGCGAGCGCTCCGAAGTCCGACGGCGTCAAGGTGGCTTGGCACAGCGCGGCCGAGGCCGTAAAGAAGCGAGGAGCCCTGCCCGTTCCGAAGAAGCTTCGAAACGCCGTCACCGGGCTCATGAAGAGCGACGGGTACGGCCAAGGTTACCGCTACGCGCACGACTTCGACGGTCACGTAGCTCCCGGCGAAACGTACCTGCCCGACGAGATCGCGGGCATGCGCTTCTACGAGCCAACCGAAGAGGGCCTCGAGAAGGCCATCAAGGAGCGGCTCGCGCGTATCCGATCGGGCAAGCCTTAGCGCGGGCGCGGTGGTGGTAAGCCACCCGATCGCGTTTCAGGCGAGCGTGGCCAGTGCGCCTTCGATTTCGCCGGCCGCGTGGGTGTCGCCCTTGGCCTGCGCGGCTCCGACGCCGGCCGACAGCCATTCTTTGGCCTCGTCGCGCCGGTTGGCCTCGATGAGCATCGTGCCACACATGAGGTACATCGGAACGTAGGCTCCGTCTTTCTGACGAAGCGCGGCGAATGTGGAGAGCGCATCATCGACGCGACCGAGCCCCTTGTACTCGAGGGCGAGCGCATACCAGGCAAATGAGTCGGCTTGCGGGCTCGTGGTCATCTTGAGAAGAACTTCGAGTCGCTTGCTGGTCATGAGGGTTTAGTCCAATACGCCGATGTACGGCAGATTGCGGTAGGCTTCGCCACGGTCGAGACCGTATCCCACCACGAAGCGATCTTCGATGGTAAAGCCCAGGTAGTCGATGGGAACCGGAGTCACCGCGCGAGCCGGCTTGTGCAACAGTGCGCAGACCTTGATGCTGCGCGGCGAGCGCGTGCCCAGAAGCTCGAGCAAATGCGCGATGGTAAGACCGGTGTCGACGATGTCCTCGACGAGCAAGACGTCTTCGTCTTCGATGGGGTGCTGTAGATCGTGGGTGATTTGCACGACGCCACTCGACGACGTCCCTTGCCCGTAGCTGCGGACCCCCAAAAACTCGATGCGCACGGGCAGGTCGATGGCGCGAGCGAGATCAGCCGCGAATACGAAGCTGCCCTTGAGCACGCACACGATGATCGGCGAACGGCCGCGATAGTCGCGTGCAATGGTGGCGCCCATCTCCTGCACGCGCACGGCGATCTGCTGGGCGGTGAACAGGGGGGCGATGGTGTCGGTCATTTGGCCTCGAACTGCGCAGGCGCCAGTATAATCGAGGCTCCGCGCAGGTGCTCGCAGGCACGACGCCCGCGGCCACAAATCGGCTGCGGCGTCGCTACTCGAGCCAGGTTCGAAAAGGCCATTGTCCGGTCCCTGCCGTCGTGACTTCGGTCGTGGTTCCATCGGTTTCCCAGCGCACCGAGCCGTCGCGGTCGGTCCGCCGCAGACTCGTGACGCCGAGGAGTGTGCGCAGGGTGTTGGGGTGAGGGTGACCGAACCGATTGCGCACGCCGCACGAGATGACGCAGTCACGCGCCCCGACCGCCTCGATGAAGGCGGGCGAAGACGAGGTTGCACTTCCGTGGTGTCCAACTTTGAGCAAGTCGACGCGCAGCGCGGTGCGTTGGTGGGCGAGGAGCTCGTCCTCTTCGCCGTGCTCGGCGTCGCCCACCAGAAGCGCGGCCCGACGGCCATAGCTGACGCGCATCACGAACGAGTTGTCGTTGGCATTGACGAACGGGACAGGCGCGGGACAGGGGGCGAGCACCTCGACCAGCGCCTGGCCGAACGCGCGCGGTCGGCCGCACAGCGCGTCGGGGCGCACGATGGAAACGCCGCGCGCCCGAAGCCCCGCGAGAAGCGACGCGTACACGGGCCCGGCACCTTCCTTTTCGCCCTGGCCCGTGTCCCAGAACTCGCCCACTGGCACGGTCACGAGCGTGGAGGCGAGGCCGCCAAAATGGTCGGGATGCGGATGCGAGAGCACCGCTGCTGCCAGTTCAGACCTTCGCCGCGCGCGAAGGATGGGCAAGATGACGGCCTGGCCGGTATCGACCGGGCTGCCCACCATGCCACCTCCGTCGACCAGCATGCCGCGGCCATCGGGAAAATCGATGATCGACGCGTCGCCCTGGCCGACGTCGAGGATGGTGATTCGCAACTTGCCGCGAGGAGCGCCGGCCCGCGCCGCGCACACCTCGAGCACGATCAGGGCTGCGAACCCGGTGAGAGCCAACGAGAGGCGACGCCCCGGCCGGGCTGACCACGTCGCCACCGACGAAACGAAAAGAACCGCACACTGCCAGCCCGTTGGCCGGGGAACCGGCAGCGAAAGCCAGGTGACGTGCTGCGTGACGCGAGCGATGGCGCGCACGACGAGGAGGCTCCCCGACGCGACCAGAGCGTCGCCGTGCTCGACGGAAGGTGCGAACCCGAGAAGCGTGTGACCCAGGCAGAGCGGCAACGCCACGAGCTCTCCCACGGGCACGGCCAGAAGGTTGGCGACGAGGCCTCCAATGGGCAAAGACGGCGCAATGAAAGCGATGAGCGGTGCGCAGCCAATGGTGGCCGACAGCGTCGTGGCCAAAGCACCGGCGAGCGCGCCGAGCGCGCGGTGGTAGGTGGCGCGAGCGGCCTTTTGCGGAAGGCGCGATTCGAGCCCGGCAACGATGGGCCTTTGCAAGACCATCAGCCCGGCGGTCGCGGCGACCGAAAGAAGAAACGAAATATCGAAGACGACGAGAGGATCGACGAGGCCTCCCGCGAGAAGCGAGAGCCCGAGCGCGCGGGGCCCGTCAGGGCGGCGACCGAATGCGCGCGCGCCGAGCGCGAAGGAGAGCATGGCGGCCGCGCGGTTGGCCGATCCCGAGCCGCCCGCGAAATCGGCATAGATCCACGAGAACGCGACGCCCCAACCCGCGGACCACCGCCCCACGTCCCAGCGCGCACTCGCCCATTCGATTCGCCGCAGGATGCCCTCGAGCGCGCCGACCGCCCCCACCACCACGAGGACCAAGTGGGTGCCGGAGACTGCGAGGAGATGGGCGAGCCCACTGGCGCGAAACGCTTGGTTGTCGGCCTCGTCGAGATCGGATTCGCCGAGAACCAACGCGCGGGCCATGGGCACGGCTTCGGGCTCGAACGTGGCGACGATGCGGCGACGCACGCGGGCGCGGAAACGGTCGATGAGCGTCAAGATGCCGAATCCGCGGTGGATGACTCGTACGTCGTGCGCTCCGCCGCTGGCCATGACGCCGCGCCGCGCGCCGCCGGGACGCGGATCGTCGAGCCCCTCGTTGCGAAAGAGCTGCACGGGGGCGAGATCGGCAATGAGGTCGACCTGATCGCCGCGGGCCAGATCGTGCGGACCCCCGTAGATGCGCGCACGAAATCCGCGACCGAGGTCGCGACCATCGCATTCGACCTGGGTGAGATCGGCATCCCAGCTCGCGACGAAGGGCGCCTGCTGGACCGTCGGCGCGTCGATGGGGTGGGGCGCGAGCGCCGGCGGCGTTTGATGCAAAAGAACGGGTGAGGTCGCCACCGTCCCACTTGCCGCGCAGCGCGCGGGCCCTGCCAGTGCCTGACGCACGAGAGCCCGGTCGCGATCGAAGCGTGCCACCGCAGCGCCGCCACGAGCGGCACCGACGACCAACGCCGTGGCGGCGAGAACATGCATCCCGCGCGTGAGGCTGCGACGCAGAAGAAGGAGCGAGGCGATTGCCGCCACCGCGGTGGCCAGAGGACTGATGGGCAGGATGGCGCCCGCCTGAAGAGCGAGCCCGACGAGAATGCAGGTGTCGATCACCGAAGCAATAGGTGCAGCTCCCTTGCCAGCGCCAACCGCCCGATTCTTTTGACGTGAGACCCGTCGATGCTGGCGAATCGCCCGGCGGCCGCCAGGTGCTAGGGTGTTCGCGTGACGACCCTACGCCTCGCGTTCAGCCCCGACTCCGACGATCTCTTCATGTTCTGGCCGCTGTTGAACGGTCGCGTGGACACCGGGGACTATCGCTTCGAGCACGAACGGGTCGACACCGAGTCGCTCAACCGCCGCGCGCTCGCCGGCGATCTCGACGTCGTCGCGATCAGCATCGCCACGTACCCTGCGGTGGCCAAGGACTACCTGCTCTTGCCCCACGGTGGGTCGGTCGGTCGGGGGTACGGGCCGGTCGTCGTTTCACGCGACGCCGCGCCGCTCGCGTCGTTCGCGGGAAAGTCGATCGCGGTTCCTGGGGAGGGAACCACGGCGTACCTCGTCTTGCGCTTGCTGCTCTCCGAGTTTCGCCCGGTCTTCCTGCCCATCCAACCGTACGACCGCGTCTTTCGGGCGCTGCGGGACAACGAGGTCGAGGCGGCGCTGTTGATTCACGAGGGCAGGCTCACCTACGAGCGGGAAGGTTTCGCGCGGGTTGCCGAGCTCGGAGAGGCTTGGGGCGAGATGACAGGGGGATTGCCTTTGCCCCTCGGGGGCAATGTCATCCGGCGATCGCTCGGCGATCAGGTCATCGCCGACGTGTCACGGCTTTTGCGCGAAGGGATTCGCTATGCGCTCGGCCATCGCGACGAATTGATCCCCGAGCTCATGCGCGCCGAGACGCGCACGGACTTGCAGCTCGACCGCACCATGCTCGATCGATACCTCGCGATGTACGCCAACGCAGATACGCTCGACTATCCACCCGACGCACGGCGCGGCGTAGAGGAGCTATTTCTGCGTGGAGAGCGGGCGGGCCTCTTGCCCGGTGGACGGGGACAAATCGACTGGGCCTGCTGAGCGGTGAACGGCGTCAGCCTAGCGTCGTCCGCCGTCGACCTCTGCGGGAGGTGTGACGCTGGTAGGATCGACGGGCTCCGGTGTTCCCCCGGCACATTGCGAATTCTTCGGCTCGGCACAAGAGGGAGCTTGTAGCTTGCCCTTATCGCAGGTCAGCGACGCCGACACGATGCATCCCAGGAACGCGCCATAGAGGTTGCGAAGGCAGTCGGTGTTGAGCTGGGCCAGTTCGGCGGTGCAGTCTTGCTCACACGACTGACCGTTGGCGGGCGTATTGGACTGATCGTTCGTGTCCGAGCACGGGACCGTCGCCACCTTCGCACAGAAAGCCGAGCAACCGCCGCCCGCTCCCATGGGAGCCAACGGGCCGGGAATTCCCGGGCTCGAGTACGGGCCCGCCGATCCCTGTCCGCTGGCCGGCCCCCCGCTCACGTACCGCGCAAAGGGGTTGCTCACATTCTGGCCCTGCTCGAAAGGTCCCGAGTTGCCCATCCCGGCATACGGCCCTCCGGGATCACTACCTTGATCGATGGCCGACGATCCGGCCGATCCGCCCGATCCGGAACCGCAATCCGCGAGCGCGCCCATGAGCGCAACTCCGCAAGCCAGTGTCGAGAGCTTCATGTTCCACCTCGTTGTGCGCGTGGCAAGAGACCGGCGTGAGCACCTGCAGATCTCTCGCTGCACCCACCTTTAGAAATAGTACCGCGCCGCGACGTCCTGGCGGAAGATATCCCAGGGGTTGGTGACGTTCGACGTTCCGAGGAAAAAGGTGGAATCCTTGGTCGTTGCGCCGCCCACCGTGTTTTTCCCGCTCGCGCTCGTGAGAAAGACTCCCACCGATCCGTCGAGCGCCAATGCGGGCAGGCCTATGAAACCAAAGTAGATTTCGGCGCCAGCGCGCGCACCCACCTGCAGCAGGAATCCGCTCTGGTCGGTGTTTATGTTGGGTGCGTGGATGGTCCCGCTACCCAATCCCACATCGAGCTCCGGGGTGATCTGAAAGCTGAAGTGGTTGGAGCCGCCGAGGGCAATGGGAACGCCGCCATGCAGCAGAAACGCCGTTCCCGACGTGTGATCGAGAGTTAGATTCGCGGGAGTGGTGGTGGTCGAACCGCTGCTCACCGCCAGACCCAGCCCGACGTCGATTCCGATCATGGGCGTGGCCCAGTAGCGAATTCCGACAGCTGGCGTCGACAGACCCCCGCCGGCGGGCAGCGGAAACCCGCCGCAACACCCGCTGCCGATGGGAACGTTCGTCGAGCCGAACCAGCCAACACCCACGTGCCCGACCCACATGTCGTGGTCGGTCCCCGTGTTCGTCACCACGACAGGCGCAGCTGCGGGATGAACCGCGGTGGAAGCTCCCACGCCAACCGTGGCGTCCTGGGCCGACGCTTGTGCCGCGGTGAAAAGCAGCGCCGCGACAGCCGGCGTGAAATGCACAAACTTAGCCCCGTTCGTCGATCGTCTCATCGAAGCCTCCGCACACACGATGGCACAAGCCGCTCGCCACCAGACCTGGTATTGGCCCAATCCTCTCATGGCCGCGTAGACTGGGCCAATAAATGAAGCCCGCCCGTCGTGGAACTGGAGTCGCCGCAGCCATTGTTTTCGCGCTCCTCACGATGGCGTGCCGCACTCGTGACACCACGTCGCCCTCCAAGAATGGAGCCACCCGAGTCGTTTCGCTTTCACCCAACACCACTGAGACTCTGTTTGCAATAGGCGCGGGCAATCGCGTGGTGGGCCGTTCGCGGTTTTGCGACTTCCCGCCCGAGGTGACGAAGATCCCCTCCGTGGGAGGTTACGTCGATGCCAGCCTGGAGGCCATCCTGGCGCTGCGCCCCGATCTCGTCGTCGGTGCGCGCGGACCTGCAGGGCCTGCCCTGAGCGAGAAGCTGGGCACGCTCGGGATCGCGACGTTTTTTCCTCCCACCGAATCGCTCGCCGAGATCGACGCGATGATCGGCGAGCTCGCCGCCAAAGTGGGCGCTCGCGAAGAAGGCGCGCGCGTCGTGACCCGGTTGCACGCGCGACGCGATGCGGTGGTCCACGCCGTCGCCGCCGAGCCGCGCGTTCGCACCTTGCTCGTCTTCTCGGTGTCTCCGATCGTCGTCGCGGGCCCTCGGTCGTTTCCGAACGAGATGATCGAGCTTGCCAACGGCGACAACGTGGCAAAAAGTGGCGGAGCCTACCCGACGCTGGGCGTCGAGAGGCTGCTCGCACTATCTCCCGACGTCGTGGTCAATGCATCGATGGCGCCGGGCGACACGGGAGCTGGCATTGGGCAGAGCGATCCTGGGTGGCGCGAGCTTGCCGCCGTGCGCGAGGGCCGCGTCGTGGCGATCCGTGACGAGTCGGTGCTCCGCCCCGGTCCGCGGATCGGCGAGGGTCTTGCGACGCTCGCGCGTGCCTTGCACCCAGCGGCGAACGTGCCTTGAGCGCGAGCACGCGCGTTCGGATCGATCACCTGCTCGTCGAGCGGGCGCTCGCACCCTCGCGGGCAAAAGCGCAGGCGCTGGTGATGGCCGGGGCGGTGTCATCGGGTGGCCGCCGGATCGACAAGGTCGGGACGCTCGTCGAACGCGACGCCGACATCGCCATCAGCAGCGGACACAGCCGCTTCGTTTCGCGCGGAGGCGACAAACTGGACCACGCCCTCGAGCATTTTGCAAAGGTGGGGCTCGACGTAAGCGGCGCAATCTGTGCGGACATTGGGGCATCGACGGGCGGATTCACCGACTGCCTTCTGTCGCGAGGCGCCTCCAAGGTCTATGCCGTCGACGTGGGGTACGGTCAGCTCGCCTTCTCGCTACGACAGGACGCGCGGGTCATCGTTCGCGAAAGAACCAACGCCAAGACCCTGGCTCGAGCCGACTTCGCCGAGCCCATCGATGTGGTGGTCGTCGATGCTTCTTTCATCGGACTGGGGAGCTTGATGGCGGCGATCGCGCGAATCGTCCACCCGAACGGGACGCTGGTCGCGCTGGTCAAGCCACAGTTCGAGGCCGGCAAGCAAGCGGCCAGCAGGGGTCGCGGCGTGATCCGCGATCCGGAAGTTCGCGCACGCGCCATCGATTCGGCGAAGGACGCCGTGACGCGTGCTGGTTTCTCGATTCGGGCCGAAGTGGATAGCGCCCTCGCGGGCCCCAAGGGCAACGTCGAACGCTTTCTCTATGCGATCTACTCGCTGCCCGAACCGTCAGTGGGCGAGGGAGCCTCGTCGCCCTCACCGACTGCCTGAGCGGGATCCGCGTCCCCCACCGAAATCTGTATTCCGCGCACCACCCGGCCCCGGGCCACCTCGATGGCGGGCGTTTGCGTGGGTGCGTGGCCCTCGGCCGTGACGCCGATCACGTAGTTGCCGGGCGCCAGATCGTCGAAGCGAAAGGTGCCGCGCAGCTCGTCGTGCGTCTCGCCGGCACGGCTCGAGCTCTGTGGCTCGCCCTCGGCGGGCTCGAAGGATTCGATGGTGAGGGAGAACGCGCCAAGGGGCTTGCCGCGCTCATCGACGGCGAGGCCTTCGATCGCGCCACCGGTTCCGAGCCGTATCGTCAGCGTGCGGCCGCCTTCGATGAGCGTCACTCGAGAAGTGGCGAAGCGCGGATGCGACGCGCTCACCGTGCAGCCAGCGGTGATGGCAGGAAGCGAAAATACGCCGGCTTGCCCCGAGATGGCGTGCTCCTGCTCCTTGTCCTCGCAAGCGGCGACTTGCGCACCCGCGACCGGGCGGCCCATGGAGTCGAGAACCACGCCGCGAATGGCGGGAGACGCGTCGAGGCGAACATCGCGTAGGACGCGCAGGGGATCGCGCGCCGATCCTTGCAGCGTCTTTGTCGCGAAGCCTCGTGACCAAACGCTCAGGCGGTTGGCACTTTCGGGGACGCGGTCGATTGCATAGTGTCCTTCGTCGTCCGTCATCACGACTTTCTCGAGGGCGCCGCTCTCGCCCCAGGCTTTCACGGTCGCGTGTGGCACCGCGGCACCTCGCTCGTCGGTGACCACGCCTTCGAGTGCGCGGGCCTGCTCGAGCACGAGCACGACGTGTCGGGCGGCCTGGGCGTCGAGCTCGGCGCTTTCGACATAGCCCGTTCGATCGTCCTCGGCGACGATGCGGAGCTTGCTCGACGGCGCGCGGTCAACGGTAAACGATCCGTCGGCGTCAGTTTCGGCTCGTTCGACGAGCGCATGATTGTCCGCGGCAATGACGTGCACGCTGGCGTGCGCAACGGCCAGGCCCCCGGCATCGAGAATACGACCTGCAACGGCTGGGCTCGATGTTCGGTTCGTCGGCGCGACGATGGCGGGCCTCGAACCGACGTCGGCTCCCAGGGCGTAGCGTGTGCCCGGCTGTTGCAAGAAAAAGGTGACGATCGCCGGCGGGCAGAACATCGCGGCCATGTGCACCAACGTTCGCATCTTCGTAGGACATCCGCTTCGTGCGCCGGTTCCCGAAATGGTCGGGCGGCTCATCCCTGCAACGCCTTTACCCCCGGCGTGATTCCGAGCTCCTGCTCAGCTGCTCAGACTCGACCGAGGCAGACGTCACGCACCAGGGACAACGCCGCAAAGGAGGCAAGGGTCTGGATCTGTTGCCGGTCGCCGTTGAAGACGCGATCGCGAACGATGGTGCCGCCCGGATGGGCAACGGCCCAATACACGAGCCCGACCGGCTTGTTGGGGCTCGCGCCGGTGGGACCGGCGATGCCGGTGATCGACACCGCAACCTCGACGCCG
>JBBSDY010000082.1:0-9941 GCA_038240245.1 Polyangiales bacterium | reverse complement strand
GCTGACCTGGCGCAAGACGCCGGTAGAGCGAGACGATGAAGGTGATGGCAAGCGCCGAGACGAGCAGGAAGAACGGTCGCCGGACGTACTCGGGCGTGTCCTGGAGCAAGCCCCACGCGCCGCCGCGGTTTTTGGCCAGAATGAAGTCGAGGTTGCCCTTGATGAGCTCGACCGGGTGAAAGTAGCCCTCGGCTCCGTCGAGCCTCTTCTCGGCCCAGACCTTGGTACTCAGATCGGCGGCGAGCGAGAGGGTCGAAACGATCGCCAGAAACGCATAAGAGGGCCGGTAGGCCGCGCGCGGCTGGTTTTCTGGCAGGCTGTCAGAGGTCGTCTCGAGCTCGGTCATGGCGCAGGGTGAGCTTCATCTACGATACCTTGGGCCCCCCGGCCAGCGCGACGTCCGCCAGTACCGAACGTTTCGGGCTGGTTCGACACGGAACATCCGTTTAGTATGGGTGGCGATGCCGAATCCTCCCTGGCAAACGCCTTCGGGCATCGACGCGACGGTCGCCGGCTGGCTCGCATCGGGGTACGTGAAGCCCTGCCTCGCCGCCGATCGCGGCTACCAGGCGGTACGAGGACGGTCCTCTCCCCTGCCCGCCCTGCTCGGCGAGCGGCTGCGCGGCGCGCTCGCGGCGCGGGGCGTGACCGAGCTCTACGAGCACCAGGCCCTGGCCTTCGATCTTGCCATGAGCGGCCGACATTTCGTGGTCGCGACACCGACCGCCAGTGGCAAGAGCCTCTGCTTTCACTTGCCCGTGCTCGAAACGCTCTCTCGCGATCCCGAAGCGCGCGCGCTCTATCTTTATCCGACCAAGGCGCTTTCGCGCGACCAAGAGGCGAGCATGTGCGAGCTCATCGCGGCTTCCGATCTCGGCGTGGCGCGGGTCGTTTACGACGGAGACACCCCGGGCGACGCGCGCAAAGCGGCGCGCGATCGCGGCGCGGTGATCATGACCAACCCCGACATGCTCTCGGCGGGCATTCTTCCGCACCACGCGCAGTGGGCGCGCCTCTTTCAGGGGCTCAAGTTCGTGGTTCTCGACGAGCTGCACACCTACCGCGGGGTCTTTGGCTCGCACATGGCGCACGTCATCGCCCGCCTCACGCGGGTCGCGCACTTTCACGGCTCGAGCCCAACGTTCTTGTGCGCCACCGCCACCATCGGTAACCCCCGCGAGCACGCGGCGAGGCTGCTCGGCAAGAGCCCCGACGACGTGGCGCTCCTCGATCGATCGGGCGCGCCGCGGGGCGAGCGGCGTGTCTTCGTGTTCAACCCGCCGGTCGTCAACTCCGAGCTCGGCATCCGCGCCAGCTACTTGAAGAGCACGGTGAAGCTCGCCTCCGATCTCATCGAGAAGAGGGTGCCCACCATCGTCTTTGGGCCCTCGCGCAACTCCGTCGAGATCATGCTCAAGTATTTGCGCGACAAGCTCGCTGATACCCTGCCCGAGGGCGCCATCATGGCCTACCGCGGTGGATACTTGCCCGAGACCCGACGACAGATCGAGCGCGACCTGCGCGACGGCAACATCCTGTGCGTGGTGGCCACCAACGCGCTCGAGCTCGGCATCGACATCGGATCGCTCGACGCGGTCGTGTGCGCCGGGTACCCGGGATCCATCGCCGCGCTCTGGCAACGGTTCGGCCGCGCGGGCCGGCGCAGCGGCAGCAGCATCGCCGTTTTGGTGACGTCGAGCGCACCGGTCGATCAATACTTCGCGCGCGACACCGAAACCTTGCTCGGTGCTCCCGTCGAAGAGGCCCGCATCGACCCGACCAACGTCGAGATCGTGTTGCAGCATCTAAAATGCGCGGCGTTCGAGCTGCCCTTCATCTGCTCCGAGTCGGCCGACGCGGCCGCACCCTCGGAGCGCTATGCGTGCCTCGGCGAAAACGACACGCGCGAGGCCCTGCGCTTCCTGGGGCGCCACGGAGTCGTGCACGAGACGAGCGGGCGCTTTCACTGGTCGGCCGACGCCTATCCCGCCAACCACGTCTCGCTCCGCAATCTCGGATGGGACAACTTCGTGATCATCGATCGTGCCATGGGCCGCGTCATCGCCGAGCTCGACTGGCGCTCGACACACACCATGCTGCACGAGCAGGCCATCTATCAGCACGAGGCCGAGCAGTACCAGGTCGAGGAGCTCGACTTCGAAAACCACAAGGCCTACGTCACCAAGGTTCTACCCGATTACTTCACGACAGCAATGGTGAACCGCGTCGTGTCGGTCATCGACGAGAGCGCGGCGCGCCCGCACGGAGCGTGCACGGTCGCCTGGGGCGAAGTGTCGGTGGTCGAGAAGATCACCGGCTACAAGAAGGTGAAGTTTCACACCCACGAAAACGCGGGCTACGGCGACGTGCGGCTTCCCGACATGCAAATGCACACCACGTCGTTCTGGATCACCGTGCCCGAATCGCTCTTTTGCGACATCGGTCGCGCGAGCGCCACCGACGCGCTGCACGGAATCGGGCGCGCGCTCGAGACGGTGGCAACCATCGCCCTCATGTGCGAGCCACGCGACATCGGGCAGGCGCTCGGCGACAAGAGCCCCGCCACGCGCACGTCGCCCGCCGCACAGCACTTCGACCCGACGCTTTTTCTTTTCGATCACATCCCCGGGGGCGTCGGGCTCGCCGAGCGCATCTACGAGATGGCCACGGGCCTGCTCGAACGAACGCGCGCCATGATCGACGGCTGCCCGTGCGAGGCAGGGTGTCCTGGGTGCGTCGGTCCGTCCGAAACAGGCCCGGGACGCAAAGGTAAGGCGCTGTGGCTGCTGGGCCGCATGACCGGAGGCCAAGCCCGGGCGTTGTGATACGCTGATTCGGCCCGGTCCTTCTTCACCCTGGCCCTGTACGGGTCTCGTCATCGAGGTTCTCATGCGCACCCGACGTTTGACCTGCGCGTTGTTCACCTGCTGTCTGGCCGCGTGCAGCGGGAGCGTCGACGATCCAGGTGGGGCGCCCGGCGCCGGCGGCACGTCGAGCCCAGGCACCACGTCGAGCGCAGGCACCGGCGGCGCGGTGAACGGCGCGAATGCGGGCGGTGCTCCCGGCAACGCCAGTGGCGGCGCCAACCAGGGTTCTGCGGGAGCGAACGGCACGGGGACGGCAGGCGCCGTGGGCGCCGGTGGATCCAACATGGCCGCAGCCGATGGCGGATCGGCCGCGGTCGACGGTGGCGCAGGCCGCGACGCAACGACGGTCGACTCGGCGGGCAGCGGCGTGCCCCTCAAGTATCCACCGGCATTCGGCACGGGCGATATCGCCGCCGGCATCGCGCACCTCAACGAGTACCGCGCGGGGGCGGGCGTGAGCTCGATCACCCTCGACGAGGCTTCGAGCGCGGGGTGCGCCGCGCATCTCGACTACCTCGTCGAGGAACAGCGCATCACCGGCATGGTGGGCTTGAGCCACGACGAGCTGGACACGACCAACACCAAACGCTCGACCGCGGGAGAGACAGCCGGCAAGCAGTCCGATCTGTCCTGGGGGGGAAGCTCCAACGGCGGCGGGCAACCCTTCGGCAGCGGCGTCGATCTCTGGATCAACGGTCTTTACCACCGACGTCCGCTGCTCGACCCGGGCCTCGTCAAGGTCGGCGCCGCCTCCAAAAATGGCTACAACTGCGTCAACTACGCGGCGAGCGGCAACACCGTGCCGAAGAAGCTCCCCGGTCCCACGATGTGGCCAGCCAGTGGGATGACCGACGTGCCACGCACTTTTACCGGGAACGAAGGTCCCTGCCCTTCGAACCCGACCAACCCTCAGGCCGGGGGCACGTGCGCCAAGGCGGGGTTCATTCCGAGCGCGACCTTTTACGGCTGGGGAACGTACAACAAGAGCGCCATCACCCAGGTGGCGAGCGCGACGCTCACCGACGATGTGGGCGGCACGTCGGTGCCGCTGCTCGCCTACTATGCGGATGCCCAGAGCGGTCACGATCCGGCGCACGGCTTCGTGGCCGACGAGATAGCCATCGTGCCCCAGGCCGCGCTCGCCGCATCCAAGACGTACCGCGTCGACATCAGTGCCGTCGTTCAGGGAACGATGACCAACCTGTCGTGGAAGTTCACGACGGGAACCCGCAACGAGTAGGCGCGCCCACGATGCCGTTTGCGATCTCCAAGCTCGTCCTCCTTGCGGGGATCGCCCAGCTCGTCGGGTGTCTCAGCCAGGGGCCGCCCGTCGAGCTCCGCCGCCAAACCGACGACGACGCCGGCACGGATCCGACGCTCGCGCCTCTCCCTTCCTCGTTCGACGCGGGCCTCGAGCTCGCGGTGAGCGATCCGCACGCCGTCATCGGCGTCGATCCGTCGCACGGTCCCTGGAAGGGAGGGCAAGCTCGCATCTTGCGCGGCAACGGCTTCACCAAGGGCCTTCGCGTATGGTTCGGCGCCAACGAGATCGCCACGAAAGACATCATTCCCGTCGATCCCGGACGTGCCCAGGTGATCGTCCCGATGGGCCTCGCGGGGCCCGCCGACGTCAAGGCACAAATCGGCGACGACGCGTCGACGGCGCGCGTGCTCAACGCGGGATACCTGTACGAGGATTTCTACGCCGAGCCGGGCACCGGGCCCATCTCGGGGGCAACCGTCGTTCATTTCATCGGCGAAGGGACGGCCTGGGCCGTGGGCACGACGGTCTCCATCGATGAAAAGCCGTGCGAGCCGGTGGCCGTCGTTTCACCGACCGAGCTCACCTGCACCGTTCCTGCCAACTCTCCGGGCGCCAAGAGCGTCGTCATCAGCGCGCCGGACAAAATCTCGGTGGTGCGCGACGGCTTCACGTACGCCAACAGCGACAACGGCTTCAAGGGCGGCTTGTCGGGTGCCAAGCTCGCAGGGCACCTCAAGGTCCTCGTCTACGACGACTTCTCGGGCATACCCATCCCCGGCGCTTTCATTCTCGCCGGAGACGACACCGACACCGGTCTCGTGAAGTTCACCGATGGCACGGGCGTGGCGGTGTTCGACGATCCCGGGCTAGGCCCCAAGCGATCGATCACCATCGCCGCCAAGTGCTACGAGCCCACGACCTTCATCGACGTTCCCGTCGACGCGGTCACCGCGTTCATGACGCCCGTTCTATCGCCTGCCTGCGCTCCCGAGGGTGATCCACCGTCGGTCGGTGGGCACGGCATCGCGCCTTCGGTCGTGCGCGGCGAGCTCGTCTGGGGCGAGGACGGCGAGTTTCGCAACGCCGCGTGGCACAACATTCCCTCGCCGATCGGCCCCCACGAGAAGCTGGTCGCGTATGTGTTTCGACTCTCTTCGGATCCGAGCTCGACGTTCTCGTTGCCCGACGCGTCCCAGGGCGTAAGGCCCGAAATCCAGGGAACCGTGGGATTCCCGTTCCGCCTCGACACCTCGCTGGGCAATCTGACGCTCTACGCGCTCGCGGGCATCGAAGATCGGAGCGCCTCGCCTCCCAGGTTCACGCCGTACGCGATGGGCGTCGTTCGCGGCGTGTCCGCATTGCCCGGCGTCACCACGTCGGACATTTTCATCCCCATCGACATTCCGCTCGACCACACCGTGCGGATCGCGGCCTCGACGCCGGCGCCTGGACCACGGGGACCCGATCGCGCGGGATTCTCGGTGGCTGTCGAGGTCGAGACGGACGGCTACGCCATTTTGCCGACGAGCGTGCAATCGCAGGTGCTTCCGGTGAGCCGCACCCTGTCGTTCGTCGGGCTTCCCGCGCTCTCGGGAGCGCTCACCGGCACGCGCTACGTCGCCAGCGCGCTTGCCGGCACCGGGCCGCTTTTGACAGCACCGCTCTCGCAAGTGGGCGCTCTGGCCAGCTCGAGCGAATCGATCGACCTCGCGAGCTTCGTGCCGGTTCCCCTCCTCGACTCCCCGGCGTTCGGCGGCGCCTGGGATGGACGGCACCTTTCGGTGAGCTTTGGCCCGAGCACCGCGACGATCGACATCACCGTTCTCAAGCTAGAAAGTGGCGGCGGGCTCGTCTCCTGGCAAGTCGCTGCACCGGGTGGTGCGCGAGATTTCACATTGCCCAACCTTGGCCATGCGTTCCCCCCCGGCGCGCTCGTTCCCGGCAACGTCTCGATCAGCGTCTATGGAGCGCACATCGAGGGTTTCGACTACGGCAACGCGCGCTACCGCGATCTCGCCCCGCGCGGGTTCGATGCGTATTCGCTGGACGTCTTCCCCGCTCACACAGAATGAACCTTCGCTATCTGACGCCCGGGTTGGCTCTCGCGCTCGTTTCGTCGTGCCGGTACGACAAGTCCGATCGCTGGACGATCGATCCCGTCACCGAGAAGCCCCTCTGCACGCCCGATGCGATGCGCTGCAACGGCGCCCTCGAACGGTGCGACGCTTCTGGAGCGAGCTGGTCGGTCGTCGACGACTGCCCCGCGCGCTCGTTGGTCTGCGCGGGCCCGCTCGGTCGCTGCGCTCATTGTGTGCCGGGCGCGAGCAGTTGCAACGGCGAAACCGTCTCGACCTGCAACCCCGACGGAGAGGGTGAAACCCCGGGCATGACCTGCGATACGACGCGGGGAATCGGGTGCCGCGAAGGAGGGTGTCGCGCGCTTTGCGACTACGCCAGGCAGGTCAAGAGCAACGTGGGATGCGAGTACTAGGGCGCCGATCTCGACAACGCCATGGTCGACGAGAGCCGCAACGCCGCCGCCCAGCAGTATGCCATCGTCGTTTCGAATCCCCAGCCCGACATCGCCGCCCAGGTGACCATCGAGCAGGACGACAGCTTGCCCGGCGAGGCGCCCATCGTGCGCATCATCGCCAGCGCCACGATTCTTCCGCTCAACCTCGAGACCTTCAAGCTTGGTCCTCGCGAGGTCGACGGCAGTCCCGAGGGAGAGTTCAACACCGGGACGGGAACCGCGCTCACCCGCCACGCCTACCGCGTGAAGAGCCAGGTGCCCATCGTCGCCTATCAGTTCAATCCCTTGGAAAACGTCAACGTTTTCTCCAACGACGCCTCGCTGCTCAAGCCCGTCGAAGCGCTCACCTACAACCCCGGTTTGATGGGACAGGCGTACGTCGTCGTCGGTTGGCCGCAGACCATCGCCACCACCGACGATCCGGAGACCAATTTCGATCCGAGCAATCCCGTCGATCTGCGTGCGTTCTTGACGCTCATCGCGTCGCGCGAAAATACGCACGTCCGGGTGACCACGACGACGCGGATCATCCCCGGAGGGCCCATCGCGGAAACCGCACCAGGCGGCGTCATCGAAGCGACGCTCGGTCCCTTCGACACGCTGAACCTCGAGACTGGCGGGGTCAACGCCGATTTTACGAGCTCGTTCATCGACGCCGACCAGCCGCTCGTCGTCTTCTCGGGAAGCGAAGCTTCCGACGCGCCGAAGTTCGACACGCTCGCGCACCGCTTTTGCTGCGCCGACCACCTCGAGCAACAGCTCGATCCCATCCGCGCCGCCGGCAAAAACTTCGTGCTGGCACATACGCCCAGCCGCACGCAGGCCATCAAGAACGCCGGAGGCATCATCGGCGTCGTGCCCGAGCCCGAATTTTTTCGCCTGGTCGCGGTCTCCGAGGATGGCGCAGCCGTGACGACATCGCTCCCCGCGCCCGACGATCACTTCCGTCTTGCCGGGCGGGGCGCGGTGCGCGATCTGGTGACCTTTCAGGACGTTCTCGTTCAATCGGATGGTCCGATCATGATCGGCGACGTGCACCCTGGACAGGAAGCAGCGTTCGTCCCCCGCGGACTGCCCGGCGGCGATCCCAGCTTCGTCATCGTTCCGCCCATCGAGCAATATCGACCGGACTACATCTTTCTCACCCCCGACAAATACGTATTCGATTTCATCGTGATCATCGCGCCGCCTTTTGCCGAGGTGGCGCTCGATGGGCAGATCATCGACGGCTCGCGGTGCGAGGTGGGAGGGGTCACAGATTACAAGGTGTACCGCTGCCAGCTCAGCTTTCCGAAGATCGACTCCACTCTTCCCACCGATTCGGCGGTCATGCCGGGCCAGCAGAATGACGGAGTCCACCGCGTCGTGAGCAATGCGCCGGTGGGGGTGCTCGTCGTCGGCTGGGACTCATTCGTGAGCTACGGCTATGCCGCGGGAACGCAGCTCGAAGAGATCAATGTGGTGAGGTAGAGCGCGGCGTCACGTTCGCCCCGAGCGGCCACACCGAAAGCAGCGGAATCGAGGCGCCGGGACCGCTCTGGCGGTAGGCGCGGGCGCACTCGGCCAGGGTCAGACGGCGCGGGCCGAAGGCCGAGGGATCGGCTGCATCGGAGTCCATGAGAAGCGTGGGCACGTCGACGCCGAAATCGTCGGGGTGACCGGGCATGTCGAGCAGAATGTGCCCGAGCTCGTGGGCGAGCGCGAAGGATGCCCGATCGGCGCGGACGCCGGCACGATCCTCGATCACGACGTTTCGAACGCTGGAGCGATCGGCATAGATGAAGGACTCGCCGATGCGCCCGCCGCCGGTGAAGGAAGGGATCACGAAAACTTTGATCGCCGAAGGATCGCCCTCGTCGAAAGCCTTGACCAGCGCTCGTTCCTCGACGGTGCCCGCTGGCGCGTCGACATCGATGAAGTGATCGAGTCCGTCGGACAGGTCGACTCCGCCGATGCACGCCGTCATCGTCGTATCGGTGCTGATGCGGCCCCCTTCCGGCGGCTCGAGAACGGCAAGCTGCCCGTCGCGTCTTCGCACCAGCACGTCGGTGGTGCGATCGGCCCCCGGCTCGATGCGGGCATTTTCCGATAGCTTGACGAGAAAGCCGGCTTGCTCGACGGCCCGCGCGACGGCGCGCGCGGCCACGCGAGGAGTCATCTGTGGACGGAGCGCCACCCGAACGTCATGGCCATCGACGCGGACGCGAATCTCGCCACCGCTCGCCGGCAAACCGAAATCGCACCCCATCGCCAGAAGGTAGGTGGGCGGTGGATCGACGACGCGGACGTCCGCCTCGGCTTCCGGCCCGAACGTGATTCCGCATTGGCCCCAGAGCGAGTTGGCGAGGCCCACCTGGTGACGCGCGAGCGCCCGTGCGCCCGCCTCGTCGGTGCCGAGCGGAAGCGATCCGCGGGCGCGATCACGAACGACGAAGACCCGAAGGTTGCCCCTCAGGCGTTCGATGGGTCCGACCGGGGTGAGGCGTGGCCCACCCACGCGAATGGCTCCGATAGCGTGTCCACCGGAAAGCAGGGACAGCGAGCCGCCGACTTCGACGCGAACCGATCGATCCTTCACCAGCGGATGGTTGCGATCGATGTCGTCGGCGACCGTGCGAACGAGGGGCGTCGTGCGGCACACCGGCCCGAGGCCAACGGGACATGGTGCATCGGAGACGGAGACCTCGAGCTCGTCGAGCTTGCCGCCCGAAACATCGGTGGCGACGAGCATGAGTCGCGTGGGCAGCTCGCCTTGGCGTCCCGCCAGTACGAATCGGAGGGCGTCGGGATCGGCGGACGGCGCTGGCTGGTCGCCCGTGGCGCGCCCGGGCGGCGTGCGCTCGATCGAGGCGCGGGAATGGGCCATGTCGATCGGCTTGCCCCACGCGTCGACCGCGGCAACCGAAACGTCGCCCAGCGCGGAAGTGGCCGACAACGCGGCGGCCAAAATCGCCGCCGTCGTGCCCCAGGTCACTCGACCCATCCCCATTGCACCCGACGGAACGTGGGCTCTGTCAGCATGGGCGTAGGTCCCAGCTTGCCGGCCGCGGCTCCCGTCACCAACGCTCCCCAGGTCACCGCGCTGATCGAGCGACATCCTTCCACGTCCTCGGCCGTCTTCATCGCCATCTCTCGATCGCCGAGATCCCAAAGTGCGGCGGCCGCGACGCCACGAACCTCTTCGCGTTTTCCCTGAGCTGCTTCGAGAATGGCTTTTCGCATTTCGGTCTTGCCGTGGTCACGAGCAAGATGCATCGCCGCGCGCACCGCGACCTCG
>JBBSDY010000081.1:0-9946 GCA_038240245.1 Polyangiales bacterium | reverse complement strand
GTCACCGCCGCCGCCCCATTCCTCGGTGCCGGTGCCCTGGGCTTGCGGGCTCTCGCTGTCATCGAAGAAGAACCGTGGATCACCTTCGAGCGTGCCGAGCTGGGCGTTGTCCGAGAAGGTCCAAGACATGCCCACGAAGCTGCCGCAAAACGCCCCGCCCCCCTCGGTCTTGGTCGTATCGAGGACCACCAGATCCTTGCCTGCGACCGGCGTGCCGTGATCAACGTAGGTCGCGTGGAAATAGCCGACAAAATTGGTGGGACCGGCATAGGGCTCGCTGCGGATGTGCCAGCGAAGCCCAGGGATGGCCTCGGCACCCGCAACGAGCTCGATGTGCGCGTGGTGAAAGAAGGGCATGGGCCAGTACGCAGCGAGCTCCACGTCGGTCGCGTCGAAATGCACGCTCGCGAACAGGCCCTTCACCAGGTACTCGGCGTTGGAGCGATTGTAGAGCGTGCCCGCGCCGAAGAAGAGAGCGGCCGGGACGTCGATCGACGGCTTTGCCGCGTCGTCCCACGTCACCCGCAGTGTCGCGTGCGAGAGCGCGAGCGCCTCGGCCTTGGGTGCGCGAAGTCCGAGCGCACGAATCTTGGCGGGCCCGGTCTTGAGATCGGCCATCACCACCGTCGCGCTCGCGGCGACGTCGCCCATGCTTTCGGTCACCGTCAGAGCTGCGCCGGTGGGAGCGATGTCGGTTCCGGCCTTGCCGAAGAGATCGAGCACGTCCTGCGCGGGAGCCGCTTTCACATCAAAAGCCGCGATCGGCTGCGACAGGTTGGCGGCTCCCTGGGGAAAGAGCTGGTAGATGTAGTAGCCGGTCCCGTAATGCGTCCGCCCGTAGGCCAGCTCGAGTGATTTCGAAAACCCGACCGGCACCCAGCTGAGATCGGCCCCCTTGGTCGCCGCCCAGGTGACGGCAAGCGGGCTCGGGAAAGCCTCTTTCGGCAGAAACACCGATCCGGCGACCGGAGCGTTGGGTGTCGCCGTCGACGACTCTTGCACCACCAGATCGCCGCCATCGACCATGTAGTGCCACGGGCTGCCGTGCCAGTGGTTGGTGCGAAAGAAATAAAGGACGCCCGGTCCCATCGTGTCGAGTGCGACGTTGTGATCCTCGTCGGTCTGCCGTAAAAAGTGGCTGGCGTCTGCGCCCTCGTTGCCGCCGCTGCGATCGTAGGTGCTGCGCATGTACGCGCGCTGCCCGATGCGAACGTCGGCAAGATGATCCCACATGCGGTAGGCATCGAAACCGACCGGGATGACGGGCACGCCCGAGGCGCTGCCGACGCCGCCGTCGACGGGGTTGATGCTCGCGTCGCTTGCATTGGCCGCTCCGCTCGCCCCGGCATTGCCGTTGACGGCGCCTCCAACGCCGCCGCCGGAGTTACCGCCGGTGGGACCACCACCGCTCGTTCCATTGTCGCCGCCCGCGCTCGAGGTGTCGCCAGGATTCGAGCCGCCGTCGCTTCCGCAGCTCGCGACGAGCAAGGGGACAGCAGCGAGCACGCCAACCAACGGTCTTATGGTCATAGGCGTCATTCATACACCGGCGATGACCGCTTGATACTCCACGCCGTTCATTTCAAAAGGTTTGTGAACCAATTTCAAAGGTTTGACCTTTCCGATTGAGCGAAACCTTTTCCACTGGCGCTAAAGACGCGGCCAGAAACAATGTGCGAAGGGTCGGTATGATGTCGGGCGTTCGTCGCCACGTGCGATTCCTCTGCGGCGTAATCTTGTTGGCCGGTTGTGCCAAGGGCTCGGAGAGCGGCACCGGCTTCGACAACAACGGCATCACCGGCGATCCCGCAACGACCGAAGCGGACGACTCTGGCACCCAGGGAGCGTCGAGCACGGTCCTCGGGCCCCTTTTGAATACCGGTGACGCCACCGCCCCCGACCCAGACGCCGGCAAGAATCCCGTCGATCTCTCCAGGTTGGTGACGACCGATGGAGGGCTGGGCGGCTACGAGCTCGGCCCCGAAATCACCAACACGAGCAAAGTCGACACCGGGATCAACGCCAGCGAAGAGGGGTGCGGCACGGTGGTGGGCATCGTGCGCGACTTCAAGGGTTTCAGCGAGCAGGGTGGTCACATCGACTTCGAGAGCTACAGCGGCAACGGCGTCTCGCCAGGCATGGTCGGTGCCACGTTGGGTGCGGATAACAAGCCCGTCTACACGGGCATCTGCCAGGCCAACCCGCCGATGGCAACGTGCCCCTTCGGTCAAGAGACGAGCAACCGTATGGCGTTCGACATGTGGTACCGAACGACACCGGGCGTCAACAGGGCCTTCCTCGTCTACATGGTCTTCGCTCAAAACGGAAAGATCGCCACCCTCGATAGCCAGCTCTTCTTTCCCGTCGACAACGCGGGCTTTGGTAACTCGGGCACTGGCGAGGACAAGAACCCGCACAACTTCGACTTCACCACCGAGCTACACACCAAGTTCAAGTATACGGGCGGCGAAGTCTTCAGCTTCCAGGGTGACGACGATCTCTGGGTCTTCATCAATGGCAAGCTGGCCATCGATCTGGGTGGCCTGCACGAGGCGCGATCGGCCATGGTCGATCTCGACATGTCCGCGTCGATGCTCGGGCTGGCGAAAGACAAGATCTACGCGTTCGATCTCTTTCACGCCGAGCGGCATCGGGTCGGCTCGCACTTTCATGTCGACACGACGCTGACCTTCTCGGATTGCGGCGACATCCCCGCGCGCTAAAGCCCGCCGCCGGCTCGAAGCCGCTGAGCTTGACGCCTACGGCGAGCACTGCCATTTCACGGGCATGCGACGCTTGCTTGGCTGTCTCATGGTTTCATCGTGGTTGCTTGCCTGCGGAGGCGACGACTCGTCTCTCTTCGGGGCGGCGGGCGAGGCTGGCAGCGCTGGCTCGTCCGGTGGGGCGCTCGACTCGGGTCAGCACGCCGGTGGCGGTCAGCACGCCGGTGGCGGTCAGTCCGCCGGCGCAGGTGGTGCGAGCGACGGCATGGGGCCAGACGGTGGAGTCGGCCCCGATGTCAGTAGCGCGGGCAGCGGGGGTGGTGGACGAGCGACGAGTGATGGCAGCGACGTCAGTGTGGCGCCCTCCGACGCATCCTCCGACCGAGCTGACGCAAGCGACGCGGGTACGTCCGACGGGTCGTCCCTCGACGCGACGAATACGGACGCTCCGTATTGCACCGCCAAAGAGCAGTGCCCGACACCCACCACCGTCTGCCTGACGGCGAGTTGCGGCAGCGACTACGCGTGCGGCACCATGCCGGTCGCATCAGGAACGCCGGTCGCGACGCAAGTTGCGGGCGACTGCAAGCGCGTCGTGTGCGACGGCAATGGATCGACCCAAAGTGTCGTCGACGACCTCGATGCGGCGAGCGACGGCAACGAGTGCACGACCGACGGCTGCAACGGCGGAAACCCTACCCACACGCCGGTCAGCATTGGCACACCGTGCGCCACCGGGTACTGCAATGCGCTGGGCAATTGCGTGCAATGTGTCTCGGCAGCGCAGTGCGGTTCGCCCGGAGTCTGCGCGACGCCCACGTGCAACGATGGAATCTGCGGCGTGTCGTACACCGCCGAAGGCACCCACCTCGCCACGCAAACGACGGGCGATTGCATGGTCACGGTTTGCAACGCCACGGGTGGCACGAAGGACGTCGTCGACGACACCGATAGACCGGACGACTCCAGGCCTTGCACCGACGACATCTGCAGCGGCGCAATTGCCGTCCACACGCCTCGGACCGGTCAGACCTGCGGCGCCAGCGGGGTCTGCAATGATCAAGGCAACTGCGTGGGGTGCAATTCTCCCGCAGATTGCAGCGGCACCGACGACTTCTGCAAGAGTCGAACCTGCAACTCGAATACCTGCGGCCTGTCGCTCACCGCGGCGGGGACGAAGCTGCCCGACGGCCAGCAAACGGACAAGGATTGCAAAAAGAAGATTTGCGATGCCGCTGGGAACATCCAGACCGTCGCTGACACCGATGATCTGCCGGTCGATGGAAACGTGTGCACGCTCGATCAGTGCTCTGGCTCGACGCCCCAGCAACCCGGTACGACCTGCGGTGGCGGCGTCTGCGACGGTGCTGGTGCCTGCGTGCAGTGCGTGACGCCCGCCAATTGTCCCGCCACCGGCGGCGCGTGCGTCAAGCCGACGTGCGACAGCCATGTCTGCGGCGTCGAGAACTATCCGGCTGACACGCCGTGCGGCGCCGGCCCGTCGTGCCTGACGGGACAGGGACACGTTCAGGACAAATGCAATTCGAGCGGGGTCTGCGTGGCGGGAAGCAACCCCACGTGCTCGCCCTATGCGTGTGGTGCCAACGCCTGCAAGACGAGCTGCGCAATCAACAGCGATTGCGCAGCAGGCTACAGCTGCGACACGGGGATAGGTGTTTGCACCAATGGTCCCAAGTGCACCGACTACTGCAACACCATCCAGACCAATTGCACGGACGGCAATGCCCAGTACTTCTCGATGGACGCCTGTCTCAAGACATGCGCCACGCTGCCGCGGGGAATGCTCGGCGACGGCGGTGGCAACAGCGTCGGTTGTCGTCTCACCCACGCGGGCCCGGGCTACGCCGCGGTCGATCCCGTGACGCACTGCCCGCACGCCGGCCCGGGTGGCGCGGGCGTTTGTAGCGCCAGCAATTGCGATGGCTTCTGTACGATTGCCTTGGCGACGTGCCGGGCGCCCAACCCCGTCGTGTTCGCTGACATGGCCACCTGCCTGACGACGTGCGGCGCGTTCCCCACGACGCCCCCTTACAATGCCTCGATCTCCACCGGCGACAGCTTTGCGTGCCGCATGTGGCACCTGACCGCTGCCACCCTCGACGGGGTTACGCACTGCCCGCACATCCAGGCGGTGTCGGCGACGTGCTTCTGACGGGGCCACCGACACAGCGTTCCTTTGAGAACAAGCTGGCGGCGCAGATGTGATTCGCCGGCCGCGCGCTCGGTTCCCGGGGGCGGTCAGTGGAGCAGAGCGTCGCGCACCGGCTCGACCCAGTCGCCCGACTTGACGTCGAACGCTTTCATGCTCCCGCCATCGTCCCAGTAGGCCCAGCCGTATCCGCGTCGCTCGGCTTCTTCGCGAACGTAACGGGTCCAGCGAGCGCGCGAAGCCATGTCGGCTCTGTCGCTCGAAGCGAACTCGCCCAGGTAGACCCGCATGCCCGTCTTCTCGACATAGGCCTGCGCCTCGTCGAAGTAGTCGTTGAGCGCCTTCGGTCCGCCGGGGTTGTCGTGCGCAGCCTTGCCGTTGTAGTTCGCGAACCAATCGCGCACCCAGCTCACGCTCTCGGCGCCAGGCACCGGGTGAACCGGGTGTCGCGGCGGTCCAGGCCAGACGACGCCCGTCGTTTGGTACTCGGGACCCATGAATTTCATTCCCTGGTGCGAGAACATCATGGGCGTGTAGCAGTGGAAGGTGGCCACCAGGTTGGCGTCGCTCGTCGGCACGTCGAGCTCGTGCAAATGCTCGGCCGACGCCCAGTTGTAGGGGTCGACGATCACGATCCGATCGGGGTTGGTCGCGCGGACCGTTTTCAGGGCAAGGTTGAGAATCTCGTTGAGCTTGTTGGGCTTCAAGTTGTCGTGCGGCTCGTTGAGCAGCTCGAACGCCACCGACTTGGGCCTCCCCTTGTAGCGCTCGGCGATCTGCTTCCAGATCCCGACGAACTGCTCGGTATGCTCGTCGGGCTCTTTGATGAGCTCGTCGTAGTGATGCAGATCGATGATGATGCCGAGGTTGTGTGACAGGGCCTGGTCGACCGCCCAGTCGACGCGCGCGAAGAGGCTCGGCTCGACGGTGAAGGGCGCGGCCTTGGCGGCGTGGGCGCTGAACTTCACCGGCATGCGCACGTGGTCGAAGCCGGCCTTGGAGTAGGCCTCGAAGTGCTCGACCTCGAGTGTGACGCCCCATTCTCCCTCGCGCGGCGCTTCGAGCCCGTTGCCGAGGTTCATGCCGCGCATGAATCCGGCGAGGGGCGGTGGCTTTTTCACGGGGCCTTGGGGGTGGGCGACGGGAGGAGGGACGTACGCGGGCTCTGTGCCGGGGAGCGGTGCCTTTCTCGGTTGCAGAATGCACGATGCGCTGCCGATCGCAACGATGAGGAGGGACGCGAAGGGAAAGGAGGCAAGGGAAGTTCCGATCATGGCGGCTTATCAGTCCGATGGTAACACGCTAGAATGACCTTGGTACGTGGCCGCGAAGACATCGACTTACTTCTCGTCGCCTCTGTCGCAGCTCGATTTTTCGCTCCGGCTCGGCTTCTTCGCGCTCGCCCCGGTGGGAATCGTTCGTGCCGCGTCGCTATTCCCCATGATGGGCGCCCTGCTCAACGTGGGTCTGGCCCTCGTCGTGTTCCTGGCCCGCGAAACGATACGATCTCGGATCGAGCGGTGGCCCTGGCTGCACTGGGTGCTCGGCCGCGAGCTCAGGCTCGAAGCCCACTACCGCGCCCATCCGCCGCGCCCGTTCCTCTACTACGTGCTCTATCCGCTGCTGTTTCCGTACTGGCTCGTCGATGCCGGGGCGCGCCGCGAGTTCCTGCTCTTCAAGGGCTACACGTTGACGAGCATCCTCATTTTGGTCGGATCGGTGGTCGTTCAGTATTTCGTCTACTGGCAGCCCGAGCTCGGCCTGCGCGCGTACTTGCCCGTCGTGGGTATCACGCTGGCCATCGAGCTGGTCTTCGTGCTCGCGCTCTTGATGCCCATCGCCACCACGATCATCGGTTTGCACCAGGCACTGCACCGCAAACATCTGCTCGTCCTCCTGGTGGTCGGGCTCGCCTCGACGACGTGGGCCATGGCGCGCCTTCTGCGCCGTCGGGATGCCATCGTTTCGTACGCCACGCGCGAGCGCGTGCTCCTGCGCACCAAGAGCGAGCCGCAAATCGCGCGCGGCGCAGAGCTCGACGCGCTTCGTGCCGGTTGGAGACACTGGCGGGCGCTACCCGACGCGATGGAGGGCGATGGCAAGGTCCAGGGCGAGGTTCTCGACGCCGCCCACGAAGCGCTCGAGCAGTTCTACAAGCACGACGAGGCTTTCGCCTTCGACCTCTGGGCGTCGCCCCAGCGCGATCCGCAAATGTTGGTCCTCTATTTCGAGGCCCGCCGCAAACGCGCTCCCATCTGGCTCGGGCTCACCAAGGGGGGCGACGAGGTGCGCGATCCCGACAAGCTGCCTCGAGGAGCCTTTCTGGCCATGCTGCGGGCGGCCAAGAATTGAGGCTAGCTTCCGGCCGAAATTCGGCTAAAAGTGCATGCTCGATCGCCGAATGAGCCGAATGTCCTCTCTCTCCATCGTTGGTACCGGAAGCTACCTACCAGGCCGCCCTTACACCAACCACGACCTCGCCCGCGTGATGGAGACCACCGACGAGTGGATCCAGCAGCGAACCGGCATCGTCTCGCGCCACTATGCGCCCGACGGAGTGGGGGCTTCGGATCTCGCCTTCGAGGCCTCCAAGCGCGCCCTCGAGTCGGCCAAGCTGGCGCCCGAGGACATCGACTACATCGTTTTTGCGACGATGACGCCCGACTTCATCCTGCCGGGCTCGGCGCCCATTTTGGGAGCCAAGCTGGGCGCCGTGGGCATCCCGGCGCTCGACATACGGCAGCAGTGCGCGGCCATGATCTACGCGCTTCAGCTGTGCGACGCCCTCCTGGCCACCGGCAACGCCAAGCGCATCTTGCTCGTCGGGGCCGAGGCTCACGCGGGGTTCATGCCGTGGACCGACTGGCACCTGCTCGACTCGCCCGACGGCGAACCGCCCCAGCCCGAGGCCTGGGCGCGGGCCACGGGCCATCGTGCGCTCGCGATCCTGTTCGGCGATGGCGCCGGTGCGTGGGTGCTCGAGCACGACGCGCGTGCCGATCGGGGCCTGCTGGCCATCGATCTGCACGCCGACGGCAACTTCGCCTCCAAGCTGCACATCCCCATGGGGTTCACACAGCGCCCATACATCTCGCAAAAGACCATCGACGACGATCTCTCGGTGCCCCGCATGGAGGGCAAAGACGTCTTCAAGCACGCCGTCACCAAGCTCCCCAAGTCGGTGCTGCGCTGCTGTAGTCGTGCGGGCGTGAAGCTCGAGGACGTCGACCTTTTCGTCGCCCACCAGGCCAACCAGCGCATCAACGACGCCGTCCGCGAGGCGCTCAACGTTCCCCCCGAAAAGGTCCCCACCAACATCGCGCTCATCGGCAACACGTCGGCCGCGACGATTCCCATCCTCTACGATCAGATCGTGCGCGCCGGGCAAGTCAAAGAGGGAATGCTCATCTGCTTTTTGGCCCTCGGCGCCGGCTTGCACTGGGGCAGCGCTCTCTTTCGCGTTTGAACGCGTTGTAGACCCGAGGGGAAAGAACCGCCACGGCGCCAAGGGCTTTTTTTGATCGAGACTGTCGGGAGGTCCTCGCTCAAACCAAATCCTTGGCGCCGTGGCGGTTCCTCTTCCTTCGTTATCCAGTGCGAGCGGGCAGCCGCATGACGAGTGACGTGGGCCACTCGGGGGTTTCGACGACGTCGATCTCGCCATGGTGGGCCTGGACCGCGCGCTTGCAGAAGTAGAGCGATAGGCCCCGAACGGGGACGCTCTGGCGGTCGGCGGCGTTCTGCTCGACGAGCTGCGCCTTCTCTTCGGGGGCAAGGGGGCGGCCGGTGTTGGAGACAGCAATTTCGACGCCAGACCCAATGCGCGCCGAGAGCTCGACTCGCCCCGACGAAGGTGTGTGGCGCAGCGAGCTCTCGACCAAGTTGTGCACGACACGCTGCAACACCGTCGCATCGCCGACGATGGCAAGATCCTCGGGCAGCGAAAGGCTGAGCGAGACGTTGCGCGCCTTGGCCTCTTTCTCGTGCGATTTGATGACCCGTCCGAGTAGCTCGGTGACCTGGATGGGCTCGCTTTTGAGCAGGAGCCTCGATTGATCGAGCATGCCGACCATCAGCAGATCGTCGACCATCTTTTGCAGCCGGCCAATGCCCTCTTGCGCGTCGGTGAGGGCCTCGGACAGATCGGGGTGGTCGGTCCGCAGGCGATCGAGGACCCACGCCAGGTTCACGTGGACGATCGAGATGGGGTTCTTCAGATCGTGCACCAGCGACTCGAAGAACGAGCGTTGCCCTACCGAAGCGCGCTCGAGCTGTTGGGTCTTCTGCTTGAGCTCGTCGCGCACGCTGCGAAGTTGCAGAATCTGGCGCACGCACATCGCGAGCAGGATGGAATCGACGGGCTTCTCGAGCACCTCGTCGGCTCCCGCGCGCTTGCCCCACAGGCGCTGCTCTTCGTCGCCCTTGGCGCCCACCAGAATGAAGGCGGCCGGCTCGGTCTGCGAGGAGCGCAGCTCGGCGATGATGTCGATTCCACTTTTGTCGGGAAGAATCGAATCGACGATGACGACATCGGCCGGCTCGCGCTCGACGCTGGCGAGAGCCGCATCGGCAGTTGCCGCGATGGCGACGATGCAGCCCAGCGATCGGAGCTGGGCACTCATTTTCGCCGTATTGTCCGCGCTACTATCGACGATCAACACCCGGTGCGCCATCAAGCATCCCCCCCAACGCCAAAGACGCGCTGGACAAGCATCTAGCCTAGATGCATTGAGCATGTGCAGTCCACAAACCGGCTAACCACTTGAAATCGCAGCACCGGCCGGCGCTCTCCACGGCGCCTACCCCGACGTGAACGCCCAGAAGGCGAGCAGGGCCGAAGTGACGCACAGCACGATGCCGCTCGAGATGTGGATGGAAACGAAGAGCCGGCGCTGCTGGGCGTTGTGGCTCGAAGAGATGCGCGAGCCGACGTAGGCGTTGGTGCCCGAGGCCAGAAGGGCGATGACGGCGAGGATCCGAATCACGAACATGGTCAGCTCGAAGCCGAGGTATACCGCCCGATGGCGCGGGTCCAGACCCGTCTCGCGACGAG
>JBBSDY010000080.1:0-9985 GCA_038240245.1 Polyangiales bacterium | reverse complement strand
AGATCGTCATCGAGCTTGCGGATGGCGCTGACCAGACCATTGGACACGGTGTCTTCGAGGCCGAGTGGATGACCAATGGCCACGATGGCATCACCGGGGTGAATGGCGTCGCTGTCTCCGAGAGAAAGAACGGGCAGCTTCTGTGCCTCGATGCGCATGATGACCAGATCGTGCTGGCGATCGCCGCTCCAGATCTCCACCACGTTGTACTCGCGATGATCGGCGAGAGTGACCGTGATCTTGGAGTTGCCGGCGATCACGTGAAGGTTGCTTGCCACCAGGCCGTCGCCCGACACGACGAAGCCTGTTCCCAGCGAGTGCTCGGTGCGCACCGAGACGACCGACGGCGTGGAGCTGGCCGCGATTTCGGCGGGCGTTCGCTGCAGGGAAGCAGCCGCTTTCGTCTGTGCGGGTTGCTCCACGCGGGGCGTGATGACCGGCCTGGGCTTGCAAGCCGCCACGAGGGCGGCCAGAAGCACAGCGAGCGTCGTGGGAGAGATGCGCACAGACCCGCTGTCAGCTTACGCCAACACTGAGGTCGGGGCACCCCCTCATGCCCGAAAGGCTCGCCCCCGACTCCCCAGCCAGCGCGCGCCGAATCCGAGCGCCACCATGGCCGCCACGATCGGAATTTCGAGCTTGCTCGAGCCGAAGGCGAGCACCGCGCACGACAGCAGCGCCAGGGGCGCCGGCCAGCGATCGGCGGGAGATAGATCGGCCTGCCTTTGCGAGGCCAGCTTGAACAGGGCCATGGCCGTGACGGCGTACTGCACGGTGACGCTGAGGCTCGATAGGGCGAGCAGGTTCCCGATCGAGCCCCACAGGGCGCTGGCCACGAGCATCGCGAAGAGCAGTACGTAGGTGACGGCGAAGGCGCGCAGTGGGACGGCGCGCGCGCTCTGCTCATCGAGGCGAAAGCCGAGCGCGTCGTCATGCCCGAGGGGCGCGAGGTAGCGGGGCGTCATCGCGAGCATGCCGATCACGATGCCGAGCGCGCTGACGCTGGTCGTGGCGACCATGAGCCGATAAAACGTGTCGCCGCCGTAAACGCGCGCCGCGTCGGCCAGGGGCAGCTCGTGCGTTGCGAGATCGGGCAGCGCGTGCACGCACGCGGCCTGCAGGGCCACGTACAGAAGAGACGCAAAGACGAGTGAGCCCAGCGTGGCGAGCGGCACATTGCGGCGCGGATTTTTCACCTGAGCGGCCGGCAGGGGAACCACCTCGAAGCCCTGCAGAGCAAACAGCACGGGGAGCGCAGCCCCGAGCGCGGCCGGGCCGAGGCCGCGCGCGATGGTGCGGGGCGCGCTCGAGGGCGACGTCGTCGCGAAGACCGCGGCGATTGGCAGAGCCAGCAGGGGCATGGCCTTGAGAATGGTGACCGCCGACCAGGTCATTGCCGAAAGCCGAAGACCGAGCGAGAGGGCAATGCAGAGCACGGTCAACAGCGCCAGCTCGGCGATGCATCGTGCTGCGGGCGAGTCTCCCCCATGGGCGGCGGACGTGTTTTCGACCAATCCCACGATGACGGTGGCCGTGCTGAAGAGGGCCGAAACATACGTCGTGAAGCCCACCGCGAAGGCGGCATGAGTGCCGAACGCCGCCCTCGCATAGAGGTACGGCCCTCCGTCGATGGGAAAGGCGCGCCCCAGCCGAGCGAACACGAGCCCCGTGGGAAAAAGGAGAAGGGCCACCACCAGGTACACCCAGATCCCCTGGGCGCCCGGCACCGCCGCCGCCACTTCGCGTGGAGCGAAGAAGATCCCGACACCAACGATGCCGTTGATGCCGAGCGCCAGCAGGCTGGGAAGGCCGAGTGCGGGCGCCCGGGGCGGGGGGGATTCGCTGGTCAGATCACTTCTTCGGTTGGCACTTCGCCTGCTTGTTGCTGGGGACCGGAATGTTGAGGCGGATGCGGCACTCCTCGTCAGTCTTGCAACCAACGTCCTGGCAGAAGTCGGCGACGCAGGCGCTGTACTGGTAGCCGCCGCCGATGTTGCACTCCGCGTCCGTCTGGCACGGCGTCTTGCACTTCATGCCGGTGCAGACCGAAAGCGGGCTGCGGGTTTTGGCGATGCACTCGCGGTCGTCCGTGCACCCGGTGTCGACGCACGCACCGGAGGCGGCGTTGCAGGTTTGAAGGTACGGGCAGTCGCTGTTCTTCGAGCATTTGGCCAGGCACGTGTGCTGCGGCGTGCACGTCTGATCGGCGGCGCAGTCCTCGTTCTTGAGGCACTTCACGCACTCGGTTCCGCCGTTGCAGAAGAAGCCCGAAGGACAGCTAAAGGCGGCATCGGTGCACGCCGTCTTGCTCAGGCACTTGTTGTCTGCCGTGCAGGTGTAGGCGTCCGGATTGCACTTGCAGTACATGTTGTAATACGTGCAGTAGGTGGTGATTCCACCCTCGCAGCCAGACTGGTAGGTCGTGCAGCTCGGATCGACGACGGTGATCTTGGGGCAGCAGTCTTCGGCCTTCACGCAATCGATCTGAACGCACTCGTTGGCCGTCGGCTTGATGCCGAAGTCGGCTTTCGCGCAGATGCCGCTGACGCAGGCCAGCCCCGCCGTACAATCGCCACGGGAGCGGCAAGACTCACCGCGTTTGCCCGCGCCCGTCTGCTCTCCCGCGTCGGAATCACCGTCGGCGGTACAGACGTTGTTGATGCAGAGCAGTCCGACGACGCAATCGATGCGCGCTCCGCACGATTCACCGGCCTGGCTGTGCACGACCAGGGCGCCCGTCTCGACACCCGCCTCGGTATCCACGGCCGTCGTATGCGAGCAGGCTCCGTTGAGGCATTGCAGCCCCGACGAACAGTCGGTGTGTTGCTGGCACGACTCGCCTTCGATTCCGAGCTCGGGCGATGGCGAGTCCTTGCTGCATCCCGGAAAAAATGCCCACGCCACGACGGCAAAGGCTGCCCCTACGATGTGTCCAAGCTTCATGGCAAAGCTCCCTCTCTGTGTTAAGCGCGGTCGCGGCTCTCTGTGTTACCCCCCGTCGCCCGCGTCCCCTGGCGGCGGTAGAGCTTTGATCCAGTTCTCGATGGTCATTAGACCTTCTGGCGTCGTGAGCATGGTGTCGATGGGGGGCATCTGCTGGTTGCCCGGGCCGCGCACGCTCATGCGGTAGTGAAGCTCGCTGGCGTTCGGGTTGCCGCCCTGCACACGGTAGATGCCAATGCCGGCGTCCGTCGGTCCTACGAAGCTGTGCTTGACGTTGACTGCCGTCTTGTAGACGTTCGTCGCTGCGACGGTCTTGTCGCCAACGAGTGCGCGGACGACGTACGGTATCGGCAGCCCGATGGTTACGCCGGTCGGCGTTTCGTTGTGGCAGTTGCCGCAGTTGGCATGGAGGAATCCCAGGGCGGGTTCCTCGACGGCGTTGCCGGGGACGGTGAAACCGCCCGCTTCGGGGGCAGCGGAGAGGAGCCCCGCGCTGGCGAGCGAGGCAATGTTTTGGCCGCCCAAATTGTGGCTCAGCTGGATGGCGCTGAACCCGAGGATATGCTCCGGGAGCGGGTTGTGGCAACGGCCACACTCCGCCTCGCTCGGGATGTGGTGCTGCGGGCCTTCGGCTCCGGCTGTGAGGGGCGCGGTGTCGTCCTCGCCCTTGGCCGAGTTCCAGAGCGTGGCCGAGGTTTCCATGGCGTTCCACTTGTAAGCGGCGTAGCGAAAGTCGGTGGCCGTGCCGGCCTCCACGCGGACGATGAGGCGCGTTTCGATCCGCCTGCCGCCGTATTTGAACTCCTTCCAGAACCTTGCTCCCACGGGCATCGACCAGTGGTCCATGTCCGACGTATCCACGGTCTTTCCAGGCGGAAGGTAGACCCAGCGCGTCTTGACGGCGCCGTCCGACCAGAGCTCGTACTTGGGTCGGAAGAGCTTGTTGCTCGGCGCGATGACGTTCGCGGCGAAGTCACAATAAAGACCCGTCTCGACCAGGGTCGTCGGCGGCGTGAACCCGCCGTCGGCGCCGCCTTCCCCACCATCCATGGCCATCATGGCGCCGCCATCGGGCAGCGAAGGGCAGTCGATAGGACCGCCCTCTCCCGCATCCGATGCGACATCACCGGCCGCGTCGGGCGTGACGATGACGTCGGGATGGGTCGAGTCACCAGCTGCTGCCTCGGCGACCGAGGAGTCACCGCTGCCCGCGGATCCTCCGCTTGCCGGCGGGGGCGCGTTGTCGTCGCCCGAGCATGCGGCGAGTCCGAGGAAAGTAAAACAAAGGGCCTGGGTACGAAGTCGTGTCAAGGATGTCATGTGATAAGCGATGCATGATACGGGCGACCCGACGTCCCGTCCATCTCAATTCGATGCCTTGTGAAAAATCCCGCACTGTGTGCCAAGGTTGGCACACAGTGGCACATCGCCGTTACTTGATGTCAGCGGGCGGCACCGGCGGAATCTGGAACTCGTTCCATGCCGGCGTCACGTTGGTCGTCTTCACGTCGGTGACGGTGGCGCCGTTGCCCATCGCATCGCCGCCACTGACCAGGTTGCGCTGGTTCCAGAGGTAGACGGCGGGGTAGGTGACCGGCGCGTTCGTCCCGTCGTCGACGATGGCCGTCATGTAGAGCTGCGACGCTGCCTCGTTGGCGCCCTGCGCGTTGGGATCGGGCTTGACCAGGATGTCGCCCCACGACTGACGCGCCGACGAGAAGACGACGAAGTAGTACGATTTTCCACCCGCCGTCTTGGGCAGCGGCGACCACTTCGGCCAGCTATTGAAGATGGCATTGCCGCTCTCGCCCGAGCACATCGGAGGATCGTTGGCCTTCAGGCGAACCGCGCTCCCCGATCCGTCGGCGCGGGCGATGTAAATTTGACCGTCTTGACGGTAGTAGATGGGCTTGCCGCCGACGCTGTCGACCCGGTTGTAGGCGATGTATTTGTCGTCGGCGGAGTAGCTCGGATAGTACTCGCACGCCGTCGGATCGCTGGCGCCCTTGATCGGCGTCGCCGGTCCACCCGCGCCATTGCCGTAGGGAACGCTGTAGATGTCGCACACCGTGGGCGTTCCCACGTGGCCGTCGGCCGTCGAGTCCGTCGACGTGTACGCGATGGTCGCGCCGTCGTGGCTCCATGCAGGCGTCACCGCCCCATGGGTATCGCCGGTGCGCGCGATGATGTCCCATCCGGTGCCCTTGGCCTTGGCGATCGCTTGTGGAATCAGGTTGGTTGCATCGGGGGCCGTCGGGCTGGGCGCCGTGCCGTCGGCTTGCAGGTTGACCCAGATGAGGTCGTCCTTGCCCGTCTTGTTGCAGGCACCTCCCGGGCAGCTGCTCCACGTCGCCCAGGCCATCGACGGATCGGTGCTGTAGGCCGTGCGTGGCGCGAACGACGAGACGTAGCGGTGCATCGTGTCGCCCCACACACCGCTCGAGAAAGTGGTCACGCCTTGCCAGGGAAGCTGCGCGATGAGCGCGCCCATCGGCGTGACGTAGCTGGGGGCTTGCCCCGAGGTGCCCTGCTTCACGCCGGCCACGGTGATGTTCCAGGGCCAGTGGTTGGTGAACGCCACCGCGGCTCCGTCGGGGGTCGAGCTGTGGCAACCGATGCAGCGGACCTGGCCCAGCGCGGCGCCATTTTCGGCCCGCTTGAGGGTCGGCGAATCGTCGAGCACCTGGGCGGTCACCATCTTCGGAGTGAGCGCCACGATGACGCCGTCGTCGCCCGGGCTGAACCCGAAGAGCGTCGATGTGTCGAGCCCGGGGTTGGTCGTCGTCGAGCCCCAGTACACGACGCTGCCGCCCGCGCCGACCGGCGCGATCTGAAATTTGCCCACCGACTCGCCACCCCCGCTCGCGCGCACGGTGACGACGATGTCCTCTTCCCATACGCTGGCGGCGAGGCCCTTCCACATGGCCTTGGGCATGATCCACGTGTCTTTCGTGGTGTAGACGACGAGATCGTTGATCTCCTTGGCCGTGTGAAAGGTGATCTTGTAAAGACTGGCCGCGCCCTTGACGTGCACGCGCGGACGGGTCCAGTTGTTCGGGAAGAGCGCGCCGTCGGGTGGCTCGAGCACACAGGGTCCCGCGCCGCTCGCCGCGCCCTGGAACGAGTCGGCCGCGTTGGCGGGCACACCGGTGTCGAGGATGGGAGTGGCGGGAAAATCGGTGCACATGGCCGTGCACGCCGGGGGGTCGACCATCCCGGGATCGACGCCGCCCAGGGATCCCGCGAAACCGGTGCCGCTGGTCCCGCTGGAGAAGGTTCCGCCGGCGCCGGGAGTGCCGCTGTTCGGATCGCCATCGTCGAACCGCTTTTGCGCCGCTCCGTTGGCACAGCCCGGCAGAACCGACGCAATGGAGACGAGCATCCACAGTGAAGAAAGAAGCTTCATAAGGTACCTCTTAAGTTTGAAGTAAGAACCCCCTTATAGCGCGCGGGGCCGCTCCGAACCAGCGCTAACGCTACTTCGCCTTTTTGGCGGGCAGCCCGGCCGCGCCCGGCACGCCTCCCGGCATTGCGCCGAGACCGCGCATCATCTGCTGAAGGTAGGCCATGGCGTCGATCACCTTGTAGCCTGGCGGGATCTCGAAGAGCGCCGCCGCGAGGGGCTTCTTGTCGAGCCTGGTCACCTCGACGCGCCCCTCTTCGGCGCCGTTCTCGTAGCCGACGGCGCGCATCGGAAAATGCTTTCCGTCGAGCAGCTCGAGCGCCCAGGCGTACTCGGTGGGGATCCCGGTGAGCGGGAGGTGAAACCACGAATTGCTCTGATCGGCGATGCAGAGCGTGGCGACCTTCTTGGTGTCCTGGGTGACGTCCCAGTTGTCGCAGGTGTAGCCGGCCACCTTGTCGGTGGTTCCGTTCTTGGTCATCTTGGGCGGCGGCTTGGTTGCCTTGTTCGGACCAGCGGGCCCGCCCGCGCCCTTGGGCGCAAACGACTTGAACTGCTCTCCAGCGGTGTTGAGGTCGAGAACGATCACCTGCTTCTGATCGTCCAAGACCGCATAGAGCTTTTTCTCGGGCGAGCTCAAGATGACGTAGCCCTTGAAGCTCGGTGCCCGTGGTCCACCGATGCCCGGCGGGATCTCCACGCGAATCTTGTCCGACTTGACGGCGACCGCGAGGTTCATTGCCTCGCCCTTGCCCTTGTTGGACTTGGCCGCGATCCCGATCTCGCCCTCGAATCCCTGCAGGAAGGAAAGGGGGCTCGCGGCGATCGCCGCTGCCGCGGATGCCGACGCCGCCGCGGCCGCGTTGTCGCCCGGATTCGACTTGTGGCACCCCGCCACGGACAGAGCGAGCGTCGCGACGAGCGCAGAGGAACAGAGGGTCTTCATGGTGCCGGAGCATACCCGAGAGGTGAGCCTCTCCGTCAGGCATTGACACGCGTGCACCCCCTGACTATGGATTGCATCGAATGAATTCATATTCAGTTGATGCAAAGTCGCCTCGTCGACTGAAGGACCGCTTTCGCGAAGAGACGGGCGAGGTGGTGCTGGCCGCCGCCGAGCAGCTCTTCGCCCAGGAGGGGCTGCACGGCGCTTCGATGGCCCAGATCGCCGATCGCGCGGGCGTCGCCGTGGGCACGCTCTACAACCACTTCAAGGACCGAGAAACGCTTCTCGAGGCGCTGCTCGATCGACGTCGTTGCGAGATGCTCGACAGTATCGATCAGCAGCTCGCTCGGCTCTCCAAGGACCCGTTCGCCCGACAACTGCAGGGCTTCTTGCAGGTGGTATTCGATTACTTCGAAGAGCATCGCGCGTTTTTGCTCATCGTGTTCGAGCACGGCTCGTGGAAAAAGTGCAACGAGACGCCCCGGGCGCTCTACCAGCGCATCGAGCCGCTGCTGCGCCTCGGGCATCGCGAGAAGGTCTTGCGCACCGATACGCACCAATCTTTCGCGGTGGTCCTGCTGGGCGCCGTCCGGGCCACGTTCTTGCGCGAGAAGTACGGCCTCGCGCCGCTTTCGGCGCCCGATGCGGTGGCTGCCATCACCGATGCGTTCTTGCGAGGAGCCGCACGGTGACGGTGGCCGGCCCTCCCATCGCCGCGAAACGACCCGTCAACAAGTGGCTGGTGACACTCTCGGTCACCTTCGGCACGCTGATGGGGGCGATCGACACGTCCATCGTGAACGTCGCGACGCCGCACCTTCGCGGATCCCTCGGCGCCACGGTGGAAGAGATCACCTGGGTCACCACCGGGTTCGTGATCGCCAACGTCGTGGTGATGCCCCTCACGGCTTTCGTGGGGCGATTTTTCGGGCAGAAGCGCGTCTACATGTTCGCGCTCGCGCTCTTCGTCGTGGGCTCGGCGTTGTGCGGGCTCGCGCGCAGCCTTCCTGCCCTGGTGGGGTTCCGTCTCATCCAGGGTCTGGGCGCCGGCGCGTTGCAGCCGACCGAGCAAGCGATCCTCCGCCAGACGTTTCCTCCCAAGGAGCAGGGGATGGCCATGGCGCTCTTCGGAATGGCGGTCGTTCTCGGGCCGGCCTTCGGACCCTCGCTGGGTGGCTACATCGTCGACAACTACAGTTGGCCGTGGATTTTTTACATCAACCTCCCGGTCGGGGTGTTTGCGCTTTTCATGGTGCAGCGCTTCGTGCAAGAGCCCGAGGACATCCGCGCCGCGAACCTGGCCATGGCCGAAAAGCAACGGCAGCACATGGACTGGGCCGGGATCGCGCTCCTGGCGATCGGCGTGGCGACGCTGCAATACGTCCTCGAAGAGGGCAACCGCAACGACTGGTTCGATTCGCGCATCATCACCGGCGTGACGATCGTGTCGGTGTTCACCATCGTGGCGTTCGTCATCCGCGAGCTCACCGCCCCCGTGCCCGCCGTCGATCTCACGCTCTTTCGCGATCCGGTGTTCACGTCGGGCACGCTGGTCGGCGCGGTCATGTTCGCGATGCTCCTGTCGATCACCTTCCTTCTGCCCGTCTTCATGGAAGAGCTTCTCGGCTTTACCGCGGTGCAGGCGGGGGTGGCCCTGATGCCGCGATCTCTCGTGATGATGGTGGCGATGCCCGTCGTGGGGCGCTTTTACAACCGCATCTCGCCCCGCGTGACGGTCGCCTTCGGCGTGGGACTCTTTGCGATCAGCGCTTACAAGATGAGCCACTACACCCTGGACACGACGGCCGGCGACGTGGTCGACGTCCTGATGATCCAGGGCGTGGCGTTCAGCTGCCTGTTCATTCCGCTCACCACGGTGGCCCTGACGAGCATCCCGCGGCACAAGCTGACCGACGCCACCGGGCTCAACTCGCTTCTGCGCCAGATCGGGGGCTCGATGGGGCTCGCGGTGTTCGCGTCGCTCATTCCGCATTTCTCGCGGCAGGCGATGACCTCGATGGCGGCCAATCTCACCCCGGGCAGGGCGGAGGTCGTCGGGCGGTTTGCGGCGATCAGTCAGGCGCTCGAGCGCCGCGGCGGCTACGACGCGTGGTCGGCGCGGGCCGCCGCGGGTCGCGTGCTCGGCGGCATCGTCGGCAAGCAGGCCATGGTGCTCACGTTCGAAAAGCTATTTCTGTTGTCCGGCATCTTGTTTCTTTTCGTGCTTCCTCTGCTCTTTTTCTTGAAATCCCCTGATCACGGCAACCAAGCCAAAGTCGACGTCCACGTGGAGATGTGAACATGCCAGCCGAAGAAAGGCGCGAGCCGGAAGCCATCACCGGTCACGCCGAAGCCAAAAGCAAGGCACCCGCCAGGGGTGCGCGCCGCTCCTTTACGATTCTCGGGATCGTGCTGCTCGTCGTCGTGGGCTGCATCGGCACGTACATGCTGATCACCGCGGGCCAGCAGAGCACCGACGATGCCCAGGTGTCCGCCGATCTCGTTCCCATCGCGACCCGCGTCTCGGGACCGGTCGTCGAGGTCGCAATCCAGGACAACCAGCTCGTCAAGAAGGGTGATCTCGTCGCCCGCATCGACGACGGCGACTACATGGCCAAGGTCAAGCAAGGTGAGGCCGAGTTGTCCAGCGCCAAGGCGCAGGCGGCCGCGGCCGACGCGCAGGTCGACATCGT
>JBBSDY010000079.1:0-9993 GCA_038240245.1 Polyangiales bacterium | reverse complement strand
CGTACGGCCCACCGGGGAAACGAGTGATGTACTCGCTGGCAACGATGCGGGCGGCCGTTTCACCCTGCAGGTGTCGCACGGCCATCATCTTGCGGCCGAGAGCCTGCGAGGCGTACGTGCCGTTCGGGCTGTCGGTCAGGTAGCGCTCGTACCACTCGAGCGCCGCACCATCGCCGTCGGCGAGACCACCCAAAAAGAATGCGGCGTCTCGTGCCTGTCGCGAGCGAGCAAAGCGTGATCGCTCGGCCGAAAGGGCGCGCCTGGCGATGTCGGGCCGGCGCGAATAGCGAGCCGCGTCGGCGAGAGCGGTGAGATCGTCGATGGACACCTTGGCAAGCACGCTGGAAAGGCCGCGACGTTCGGCATCGCCCAGGACCGCGCCGAAATCTCCCTGACCGACGAGGGCGCTCCATCCGAGCGTGGTCTCTTCAGCGCCGCGCACGACATGCGGCCCGGCGGTATGGGCTGCCACGGCTGGCTCGGAGGGCATGTCCTGGGTTTCGTCGGTCTGCGCTTCGGGGGCGGGCGTGTTGGCTGTGCCTGTCGCAGGGCCGGACGGAAGGCTGGCGCTGTCGCTGTGCTCCTCGTTGATGACGACGCGGGCCTCTTTGATGTCGGCCGTGAGGTGCTGGCCCCCCGCCATGGTGAGACCCTCGCCGGTGAGGGGACCCTTCACGATGACCGAGCCCTTGCGCAGGTGGACGTCGAGAACCTCGTCGAACATCGCCCAGCCCACTTCGAACTCGGTGCCCGTCACCACGATGGTGTAGGGCCCGGCTTCGACCGCCCACCTGGCGCCCGGCAACGGCATCACGTGAACGTGCGCGGTGCCGCTCTCGATCATGAAGCGAGCACCATGCGCGTTGAGCTCGCTGACGCGCGTGCGTGCGCCATTGTCGAAGCGAACCTCGCTGCCATCGGAGAACTGCACGACGGCCTGCGCGCCTTCGCTGGCGCGCAAGTAGCCCGCGTCGCTGACCGTACCATTGACCACGTTGATGCTGAGCGGGTGCTCGCGTCGCGCCATTCCCACGACGAGAGCAGCGGCTGCTGCGGCGGCCAGAACGGACCCCAGAACGAGACCGCGTCGCCCGCTGGCCGGACTTTCGGCGAGCTTTTGCTCGAGCCGGCCGAAGCCCTGACGCTCTTGCGCCGTGAGCTCATCACCGATCGCATCTTTGGCCAGGTCGACGAGCTGCGACAGCTGGCGGTCTTCGTGCCCCAACGGAGAAGTCATGAAAGGTCCTGTCGCGGGAGCGACGATAGATAGTGGGCCAGCGCGGGATCGCGCTGCACCAAGGTAGAGATGCGCTTCCACACTCGCGCGAGCCTGCGCTTGGTCGTGGAGAGCGATACGTCGAGAGCCGACGCCACTTCGGTCAGCTCCATGTCTTCCATGAAGCGCAGAACGAACGCCGTGCGATCTTCGGCGCCGACGCCATCGAGGATCTCGTAAAAGCGCACCAGCGCTTGCCTGGCTTCGGGATCGGGGTGCACGGACGCGATGATGTCGACATCGAGGTGCAACCATCGCCGGGTACGTCGGCGGCGCAGCTCGGCGCGTGCGGTGAGCGCCGTGATGGAGATGACGAACGCCTTGAGCACCTTGGGCTCGCGCAGCGTCTTGGCCTTGCGAAACAGGCAGAGAAAGACCTCTTGGGCCAGGTCTTCGACCTCGCTACCGGGCCCCAGCGTGCGTTTCAAGATGCGATGCACCATGGGGGCAAATCGATCCCATGCCACCCGCGAGGCGCCGGGGTTGCCGGCGATGAGGGCTCGCGCCAGGGCCACGTCGTCCTGCTCGACCAGCGGACCGCCGGGAAGTACTGCGAAATTTACCCTGCGTACGTTCTGAAGCATGGTGCCGTACGATGTCGACCCATCGTAACCAGCTAAGTGCCCACGCCCCGGCTCGGCGGTTCAAGAAAAGTCCAGCCATCCTTCTTTTCGGATGGACGGGAGCGAGCTGTCCCTACCTCTGCCCACACGGAGCCATATCCCAAACAATTCGCCGGACTACGTGCATCGGCATCACGTCTTGTGCACCGTCGATTCGACGCCGGCTGCGGGCGCTCAGAACGAGGCGATGATGCCAGCGCTGGCGAGCAGCGATGGTTGACCCACCCGCCCGAGCAACGTCTCGCCGAAACGCACTTCTACGGGTGGCAACAAGAGTACTCCCTGGGCCTCGGCCACGCCGGCGAGGTGGCGTGTGAGCTCGACGCGAAGACCCAGCCCGGCGAGCGCCATGGCCGACCAGGCGCTCGCCGACTTGCCTACGTAGGGATCGATCCCTGTTCCCAAAAGGTGCAGATGATAGACGCCTGCGCCCGCCGCGACGAAGGCGCTGCCCCAGCGCCGTCGCAGCGGCACCAGCAAAAGCTCGAGCGTGCCCATCTCTTGCTGCAGGGCCGCCGTTCCAGCGGATGCGGCCACGGAATTTCCGGGACCGAGCCCGGCGACCGATAGGCGCGCCGCCAGCCACCTCTGGGCGAGCGAAAGCTTGACGCTGGGAAGGAGCGCGCCGCCCGTTTTGCCGAAGTGCTCGAGAAATGACAGGCCCATCTCCAGCCCGACGAGCGCCGTCGCTGGAGCCTCGGGCAGTGCGATAGGTGGCGCAGGGCTCTCGGCGGGCGCGTGGGGCGGTGGCGGCTCGACAGCGCCGAGCCAGTATTCAGCTAGGCTTGCCTTGAGCAGCTCGACGGCCTGAACGGCAAGGACGGCGGCTCCGTGCGCCGGGTCTTTTCGGTCGAGCACCGTCTTCTCGGTCAGTAGCCGGTTGCTAAGCCGATCGGAAACCATGATCTCCGCGGTCGAGCCGCCGCCGAGGGATGTCTCGGTCCGGATGGCGTACGCCGCGAGCGCCGACATGTACCTGCCCGCGGTCTCGACGCCATCGCGCAGCTGGGTGCCCGGCTCCTGGGCGCTCACGATGACCTCGAAGCCGGCGGCGATCAGCTCGCCGCGAACCCGTGCCTGCGCCTCGGCGGCGATGTCGTCGCCAACCAGGGGGTGCAAGAGGATGACGCGGTGGTTGTTGTCGGCGAGGGCGACGGGCGCCATCGAGACCCACACAGCCACCAGCATGGCGGCCAGCGCGCGCGTGCCGGCCAATCATCGCGTATTTCCCAGCCTGCGAGCACCGGCGGTGCATCACCAGGTGATGTAACACGAACGCGCTCGTCCCTGCTCGAGGGCGCCATCGGGCTGACATGGGTCTGACTGTCCGGAGAACGAAAACGCCAATGGCTTGGCGCCGGGTAGTGGCCAAAACGCGGCTGGCGAAGCCTTGGGCGCGGTCGGCGGTTGCTTTCGCCTTCGGCAAGGGCCTTGCAATGACCGCCTCCATGCAAGCGGCCCTCAAGACACCCAAGAAACGAACGCGGACCCATCGGCGCGAGATCGATTTGGTAGCTGAGCCGATGGAGACCACCGGCGTTCGCCGGCGTGCGATCCCACCAGGAGCTCCGGACTCCGCCGAGGGCGAGCTTGCGGTGCGCGCCGCGACCGACATTCAAGACCTCCTCTGGTGGTCGGCCGCTGTCGAGCCGATTTCCGACGATATCTGCGATCCCCACACGCACCCGACGCAAAAGCCCTAGCCCACCTTGCGCCGGAGCTCGTGCGGCCCAAAAGTGGTCCGACATGAGCGCGAAGAAGGTGGCGGTGGTGACGGGGGCCAACCGAGGGATCGGCTACGAGATCGCGCGGCAGCTTCACGCCGAGGGGGTGAAGGTCATCGCCACGAGCCGCAATCCCGACGAGGGTCGCACGGCGGCGGCCAGTCTCGGCGTCGGGCACTTTGCGCTCGATGTGACCAGCCAACCCGACATCGAAAAGCTGGCCGCGCACGTCGGCGACGGCATCGACATCTTGATCAACAACGCGGGGATCTCGATGAAGGGTTTCGACGCCAACGTGGCGCGCGCGACCCTGGCCGTCAATTTCTTCGGGGCCAAGAACGTCACCGAGCGGTTGCTTGCGCTCGTTCGCCCCGAAGGTCGCATCGTCATGGTGTCGAGCGGTATGGGCGAGGTGTCGAGCCTGTCACCGGCACTCCAGGCGAGGTTCCTCGATCCGTCGCTGACCGATCGAGGTTTGGTCGAGCTCGGCGAGTCCTTCGTGAGCGATGTCGCCGCGGGGACGCACGCCGAAAAAGGATGGCCATCGTCCGCGTACCGCGTCTCGAAGGTGGCCCTCAATGCTCTCACGCGCATTCTCGCGCGCCGCCTGTCCGCCGATCCGCGCCACATTCTCGTCAACGCGGTTTGCCCCGGCTGGGTTCGCACCAACATGGGCGGGCCGGGCGCATCGCGGTCGCCCGAAGAGGGTGCTCGCACGCCGGTCTGGCTCGCGCTGCTGCCCCCTGACGGACCGACGGGCGGCTTTTTTCGCGATCGCCGACCCATCAGCTGGTAGCAGAAGGCGCGCGCAATCAACCGTGGCGCTCACGTCGAGGGTTGGACGGTGCAAGATGCGGTGATGATGCTCGCGACGTTGCGATGATGCTCGGCACGAGCTTGGCGCGCGCCGCTGATCGTGGGCAGATCGTGGTGCCTTCGGACCTAGACCGAACGGCTCCGAGCCCCGCGGTGCTCAGTTGCAGCCGATGCGGGTCGCTGCGACCGCGACGTCATCCATCCACAGCTCGACTGAAGTGCCGTAGAAGCCCTGCCAGCCGAAGAAGACGGTGGTGAGCTTTGGCTTGAACGGGGGCATGCTCATCCAGACGTCGTCGATTCCGGGCGTCGCGATGCCGTCGGCACGGAGCGCAGCGATGTCGGTTCCGTCGACCCATGTCTGAACTTGCGCATTCTGAGCATCGTATTTGGCCTCGATACAAATCCACGTGAGGGGGACCTTGAAACCGGTCGCTAGTTGGTTGGCGTCTGCAGACGGCAGCACCCGGGCCTCGGCTCCGGCCTGAATCGAAAAATAGCCGAGGTAGCCTCCGCTGATTCCGAGCCAGAGATGCGACCCGGTCGTTTCGTCAAGGATGCCCATCAGGCCACCGGCCGTGTTGCCCAGGGGCTTCGGAATGAGCACGCGCATGCGAATGAACCAGACCTGGCCAATGCTGAGCGAAAGGTTGTTCTCGAAGCCGGCGGACAAAGGGCTGGCGACGCCTTCGATGCGAACCGTTTTCTTGCCGGGCGTGCCGTCGACGATAGCGGTGTTGGACGGTGCGGTGGGGTCGAACCTCCATCTTGTCTCATCGGGGCGCGCCCCGACCATTGCCGCCTCGAAATCGTCGCAAAGCGGAAGCGTCGCGCAGATCGCCTTCGGGGCATCGGTGCCCGCGTCCCTTGGGCCGCCCGCACTGCCGCCGTCGGGCATCCCGGCCGCGCCCCCCGATCCGCCAGCGCCCCCCGACTGGGATCCGCCCCCTGATCCGATGGCGCCGCCCATCCCTCCTTGGTTTCCACCGGCGGCGATCGTCGAATTGTCGCCGCCGACTCCGGCAGTCGTGCCGTTCGCATCGCCGCCCGACCTGCCGTTTGCGCTCCCGCCGGTTTGCTGGGTGCCTCCCGAGCCGCGATGCGTCGGCTCATCGAGTCCAAGCACGGCACTACACGAGAGTGCCCCCGCGAGGACCGGACCGCCGACGACCCTCAGACAGCGATCGAACCCGAATCCTGGACAGCGAAACGACATTGGCTATTGCCCAGGATACACTGGCGCGGCGCTTCTCGTCATCCCAAGTGCAAAGCGGGCGCCGGTCAGTTGCAACCGATGCGCGTAGCTGCGACGGCAACGTCGTCGAGATAGACGACGGTGCTCGTGCCCTGCCCTGGCCAAACCCCGAAACCCACATAGGCGTCAGGTTGAAAGAAATTCATGAGCGCCCAGGTGTCGTCGATCCCGGGGGTCGGCGTGCCGTCCGCCGCCAGTGCAGCGATCGCATTGCCGTCGACCCACGTCTGGATAGTGGGCTTGGAAGGGTTCGTCGTGTCGAGCTTCGTCTCGACGCAAAACCACTTCGAATTCGTGGGGTGAAAGCTCGCCTGCAGTTGTGCGTCTTCGGACGGCAGCACGTGCTGACCCAAGCTGGGCCCGAGCGTGAAGAAGTACGTGAGAGCATCCGCGGACACGCCGAGCACCAGGTAGCGCTCGGGGTCCTTCATGTCGTGCATGGCCATGAAACCCATCGTGCCCACAATATCCTTGATGAACGCATGCAGACGCACGTACCGAACGCTCCCAAGGGTGAGAGGAGCCTTGTTCGAAAACATCGTGGAATTGCTGACGCCATTGGCGGTGCCCTGCACGCGCAACGACTGCTTGCCGTTCCAGAATACACTGCCGTCAATGACGATGCCGAGCTGCACGATCGCGTTCGGCGGAATCTCCCACCTGACCATATCGGGAGGGGCTCCCACCGCCGGACCTTCGAAGTCGTCGCAAAGAGGCAGGCCCTGACACCCGACTCGTCCCGCATCGATCCCACCGTCTCGAGCAATGCCTGCGTCGGGAGAAGATCCTCCCGTACCTCCGCCCGCTCCCGCCGCGTTCGCTCCTCCTGCACCCGTGACACTCGCGCCGCCGGCCGCTGTCACGCTCGAGCCGCCCGAGCTGGGGTTGGCACCGCTGGTACCCGTGTCATTTCCGGCGGCTCCCCCCGAGGCTCCGGCCGCGCCGGTAGCGCCGCCGTCGGTCCGGTGGGTGGGCTCGTCGAGCCCAAGAACGGCGCTGCACGCGATCGGCGCGCTCAGCAGGATCCACGAAGTTTTCGCGGACACGTCAAAACGAGCTTCGAAACGCGAACCCCGCGGGCCCGACGCTCAGGCTCGCGCTCCCCGCGGACGACGGTGCCGTAAGAAAAAGAACGCCGCCTCCGACGAGGGCAGCTGCCCCAACGCCGAAGATGATGGTAGCTACGCCGGCCTTGTCGCGCGCATCGTTGCGGGTTTGAAAGCCAGCGTCGTCACACCCGGCTACATCGCAGCTCTGCGGCGAAACGCCGTCGTAGGCCGATTTTGCGGAAAGGGCCAGGGCGCCGCCGGCTACCATGGCCACGATACCAGCGCTCCCCACGACAAGCCCAATCGTGCGCTGCGAGCTCGAGCCGTGGCTGTCTCCGGATGCGCTGGTCGCTGGAGTCACTGCCGGTCCAGTCGACTCGGTCGATGGATCGCTCGACGAGCCGGTGCCGAGCACAGGAATGGTCACCGTCGATGACGCCCTCTGGGCAATCTGGACCCGTTGCGCGAACGGCTTTTTGCCGGCCGCTCTCGCCTCGATGCTGTGCGCTCCTGGATCGACTGGGGCCGGCACGCCCCAGAGACCCTTGGGCAACACCGCTCCGTCGAGCCGCACTTCGAGGTTCGGGAGCGACGCGGTCTCGGGCGAGACGGTCACCGTGAGCTTGGGAAGTGTGAGCTCCAGCGCCGCCGACTCGCGCCGAGCAATGTTTTCGCGGTCAGTCTGTCCTGCACTTCGCGCGGCGCCTGCTGCTTCTTTGTAGGTCGACCATGCGGTGGCGGTTTGACCGTTCTTTTGATAGCAGCGCGCCAGGTTGAGGAGCGTTCCGACACCGGGATCGAGCCTTTGGCTGTCGGCGAACTTGGGACATGCCTCGCCGAACTTACCTTGCTCCATGAGCCGCTTGCCCTCTCCGAAAAGAGCTTCAGCGGCCGTTTTTTCGGCGCCGGACGCCTGCGCATGAGCAGCACCGGCAAGGCCCGCGCATCCCAGGCAAAAAGCAGCGGTTAGAAATGGGTGCACCTCGAGAGCGTACGAAACGATGCCGTCTCTTTCCAGCCCAATTGCGCCCATCTGCTGGTCTCGTCAGGTCACGTTGAACTCGATCTTCGCATCGCGCTCTTTGACCCAGGTCATCTTGGGTTTGTAGTCGGCGAAGCGCTTTTGGTTGCTACGGAAGGCTCGTTACTAGGAAAGGACGCCGGCGGCGTTCTCGATCAGGGAGGAACGACGAACGAGAGGGTGCGGCGGTCGAGCAAGACATCACCTGGCAGGCCCACCACCTTGAGATCGGCGGTGAAGATCTGTAGGGCGGTCTTCGGCATGACAGTGGTGTTGGTCTTGGGACGGACCTCGAAGCAGAGTGGCGTGCCCACGACCACCGACCTGAACGTATCCTTGATGCCGTCACCGTCCGTGTCGACGGCGGAGTGAGGAGGACAGCCGGCGGCGAGGTCACCCTGGTCGACAGCTCGAACCGCAGCAACGAATTGAGATGCATCGACACCGTCGGCATTCGCCGTGCCATTGACCACTCGGGTGCCGACGTCGAACGACGTTCCGACGCTGAGAGCCTGCACCGCGGAAACCACGCCAGCCGCGAGGCCGGCACCTTCGTTCACCAAGAAGTCGAGACGGCAAGTGCCCCCCGGGCCAAGCGCGGGCCGCGCTGCGCCCGCCAGCCCGGTGCAGCACATGCCTGCCGCGCATCCGGCGAAAGAAGCAGCAGGAACGTTGCTTCGGGTGGCATCGGACAGCTCGTTGGCGAGATCCTCGAGGTCGGCGATCGCGGTCATGCCGTGAACGTCGAGGAGGTCGATGAACTTCGCACCGACGCCGTTGAATGCCGTCTTCAGCGTGGTCATCGTGGCCGAGCCGTTGGGACTGTGCCAGTGGGCATCGGTGACGAGGGCCACGATCTTCTGTGCGTCTGGCCGAAAGTCGATTCCACCTATCTTGCCCAGGGCGGGAACGTGCGCGGCAGGAACGCCGGCACAACCGGTGAGCGCTTCGCCGGTGAGCGCGTATTGCATCCCCCCGAGCTGCGACTCGGGCTCGTCTCCGCCGCCGGACGCGGAGAGCAAGAGCACGGATGATTGCTGCTTCGCCGTGCTGGTGCTGATCTCCGAGATCTCGCGAAACGCCCAGCTCACGTCACCGCAGTCCTTCACGTCGATGAAGCCGACGCCCACGTCGGGGATCGCGCTCGCGACATTCGGTACGATCGTGTTGGTCAACGCCGCCTTGAGCGACGCGATATCGGGCTCCATCGAGGCTGTCGTATCGATGACGAGAGCGAGATCGACCTGCTTGATACGGCTGCCCACCTTCGAGGCTTGCATCGCCGGCGTGGCAACGCCCATGTAGGGAACCTGAAATGCGCCCGCCGGAGGGGTCACCTCCGAGGTCGCATCGACCGCGCTGCTGGCTTCGCCGGCGTCACCTTGGGTCGACGAATCTGCAAGCGCCGCATCGACCGCGCTGCTTTCGGCAGCGTCGACCGCGCTGCTTTCGGCAGCGTCGACCGCGCTGCTTTCGGCAGCGTCGACCGCGCTGCTTCCGGCAGCGTCGACCGCGCTGGCTGCCGTCGCATCGATCGTGCTGCCTTCCGCCCTGGTCGCCGAGGCGGTGGAAGCTGGACCCGAATCGGTGGGGTGGTCGGCTCCGGCGCCCGGTGCGTCGGAGCCGCAACCCACGGCAAAAACACCGCACCCGATGGAGAAGAGAGCGCTACGAAAGGTCATGGCGGCAGCCTAGCTCTGCGTGCCTCCGGAGTACACCTGGACGTCAGCAACCGGCGCGTCCCCCGTTGAAGGGCAACGTCCAACGACTCCAATGCCGGTGGTCACCCTATCGAAGCGTGACGGAGGTGGCTTGCGGGCTAGGATCAGACGCCATGGATTCGCTGGCTCAGCATGATCTCGAGCTCGCCCGTCAGACGTCACCGGCTGAGAAATTGGCGGAGGCGCTCAAGCAAGCGCGGGCGCGCCGTTGGTTTTTTCGCGATCGCCAACCCCTCGGCTGGTAAGCGAAGGCGCGCGCAATCACCGTGGCGTCCACGCCCCCAAGCTTTTGCTAGGCAGGTAGAAGAATGTTTCGGGCGCCCGGTTTCGCTCGAAGCTTGTTCGTCCGTTTGCACCCCTATGCGAGCGACGGCGAGCCTCGGCCCGATACGTGCACGTGCTGCTTGCTGCATGGATCACCCGCAAAGATCATGGCGAGCTCGCTACGGTGCTGCCATCGCATCGACGGTCGCCGCAGTCGCGTTGCAACGGTTCATCTGGCCTTACG
>JBBSDY010000078.1:0-10008 GCA_038240245.1 Polyangiales bacterium | reverse complement strand
CGCCAGTATGCGGCGCTCGTAGCAGCAGCGTCCGCCGCGGCATAAGCACGGGGAGGGACACGGTACATCTTCGGCATGGCCCGCTCGACGTGGACGGCGGGCGGGCCAGTGCTGAAACTCCACCTGCATAACGACAAGGAGAGAAGCAATGACTGATCACAAGACCGGAACCCACGCAGAGTGGCTTGCGGCACGCGAGCAGCTGCTTGAACGCGAGAAGGAGCACACATGGCTCGGCGACGAGCTTGCCCGCCGGCGCCGCGATCTGCCGTGGGTTCGCATCGACAAGGAGTACCGACTCGAGACCGACGAAGGGAGCGCCTCGCTGGCAGAGCTCTTCCGAGGCCGCTCGCAGCTCCTCGTCTACCACTTCATGTTCGGCCCCGACTACACGGCGGGGTGTCCGTCTTGCTCGGCGATCGCGGACGGGTTCGATGGCTGCGTCGTCCACCTGGCCAACAACGACGTCACGCTTTCGGCGGTGTCGCGGGCGCCTCTCGCGAAGTTGCAGGCGTACAAGCGGCGGATGGGCTGGACGTTTCCCTGGGCGTCCTCGCACGCAAGCGACTTCAACGTCGACTTCAGCGTGCGGTTCACGGAGGAGCAACAGCGCGAGGGGGGCATCGAGTACAACTACCGGCGCGAGGCGGCGTGGCAGGTGCCCGCGAAAGTGCAGGGAGCCAGCGCCGAGGGGCCTGCCGACCAGATGGCGGCGATGGCAGGCACCGATGCGGCCACGTTCCTGCGCGAGAGGCCGGGCATCAGCGCGTTCGCGCTCGAGAATGGCGTCGTCTACCACGCCTATTCCGCCTATGCGCGCGGACTGGACGGCTTGTGGGGCATGTACCAGTGGCTCGACCGCGCACCCAAGGGTCGCAACGAGAAGGGCGTCTGGTGGCGCCGGCACGACGAGTACACGAAGGGCTGAGTGGAGCCGTGGTGTTTTTTTGCGTCTCGGCGCTGCTCTTCGCGGTCAGCGCGGCGGTAACGATCATCTGGTGCGCCTCCATGTCGGCAATGGGCGAGATGCCGATGCCTGGCGGCTGGACGATGTCGATGGCGTGGATGCGGATGCCCGGACAGACGTGGCCCGGCGCCGCGGCGGCGTTCGTTGGCATGTGGATCGTGATGATGGTGCCGATGATGCTCCCGTCCTTGGTCCCCATGCTCTGGCGCTACCGCCAGGCCGTTGGCAGCATGGCCGAGAAGCGCCTCGGTCGGCTGACTGCGATCGTGGGCGCCGGTTACTTCTTCGTCTGGGCCGTGTTCGGAGTGGCCGCTTTTCCGATGGGCGTCGCGCTCGCGGCGATGGAGATGCAGCAGCCAGCGCTGGCGCGCGCCGTACCCATCGCGATCGGTGTTGTCGTCCTGATCGCCGGCTCCCTGCAGCTCACCGCATGGAAGGCGCATCACCTTGCCTGTTGCCAGGAGACGCCCGGATGCGGGCGTCCCCTGGTCGCCGATGCCGGCACCGCCTGGCGACACGGCCTGCGCCTCGGCGTCCACTGCAGCATCTGCTGCGCCGGTCTGATGGCGATCCTGCTGGTCATCGGGGTCATGGACCTTCGCGCGATGGCTGTCGTGGCGGCAGCCATCACCATCGAACGTCTTGCACCAGCCGGTGAGCGCGTCGCACGCGCCATCGGGATCGTCGTTGTCGGAGCAGGGCTATTTTTGATCGCGCGAGCAATCCCGCTCGGATGACGCGGCCGTGGACGTTTTCTTGGGGTGATCCAGATGTCGGGGTGTGAGCCATCGAAGTGGCACAAAAAGAGGCAGTCGTCGCCCGCAACGCCACTTTCACGGGGTCAGAATTGGTCCGCTCCTTGCGATACGATCTTCACCATGAAACTCGTTCGCGTGTCTCACCCATTGGTTGCAGGGTTCCTCGTGCTGGCCGCGGTTGGATGTGGTGGCTCGACCTTCTCGGCCTCCGATTCAACTACCGACGACGGTGGCAGCGGTAGCAACGCCACCGGGAGCGGCGGCAAGTCCCATGGCAGCGGTGGAAGTGAAAACGGCACGACCGGGACCGGTGGAAGCAGCAGCACAGGGGGGACGACCGGCGCGGGGGGCACGAGCGGCGTGGGAGGCACGGCTGGCACGGGCGGAAGCAGTGGAGCGGGCGGAAGCGTCGTGCACGTGGACGCGGGGGTCCAATGCATCGGCGCTACGACGACCTTTCATCTGACAGAAGCCGCCGGCACCGACTACTGCGTGGGCACGCAATGCACCTTGAGCTGGGTTTCGGTCAAGTCGATGAGCGGCAAGGTCATGTCGCTGTCGGGTGGTTGTGTGACGACCTGTGCGGTCTGTCAGCCGATCGCTTGCGGCGCCATTGCTTGCATTGCGCCGCAACGCATCAAGCCCGAAGGACAGAGCCTGACCTGGGACGGCACCTATTTCGAGCCCAGCAAATGCGGCGCGGGGCTCTCGTGCCAAGAGAAGCAGTGCGCGCCGCCAGGTCACTACATCGCGACGATGTGCGCCAACAAGAGCACCTCTGACGCGGGCACCGCGGGCTTCTGCGCGGGCGTGGATTTCACGCCGACGTGTGTCGACGTCGAATTCGATTACCCGAGCATGAAACCAGTCGAGGGTGTTGTCGGCGCTAAATAACTGGAATCGTTAAAGATGAGGATGCGCCACAGGGCGCTCCGTGACGACGGCTTTGGATCGAGGCGTACAGCAGGTGGTTCGTCCCAGCGCCGCCATTTCGCTTCTGAGATCCGCACCCGGCGTCCGCCGAGGTCGCGACCCAGCACGGTAGTGCGACATCGGAGTGACCAGCTGGGCAATGCCGAAGGGCCAGATGCAACACGCTTTGCCCTCGGAAAGAGTCAAATGCCGGGCTGGGAGCAAGAGATGAAATCGAGCAAGCTGACGTTCATTTGTTTCGCAGTCGCCATGGGAGCTTGCGGATCGTCGAGCGCCAACGCGCCGCCAATGGACAACCGCAACGGCGGCGGCGCAGGGCAGCCCGGCTCGGGCTCGAGCGGCAACGGAGGCAGCGAAGCGGCGAGCGACGACAGCGGCGCCTCGAGCAGCGGCGGCGGGGCGAGCGGCACGGGTAGCACGGACGACGCCGCAAGCGGGTCATCCAGCAGCGCAGACAGCGCAAGCGTGTTCGACGGCGGGGTGAACATGATTCCCGCCGGCTACACGGGAACGCCTTTCGTGCGGAACGTGATCCCGGGCTTCCTCTACACCACCGACTACGACAAGGGTGGGCCAGGAGTCGCGTACTGTCACAGCGCGACCGCCACGACGCCCATGACCTGCGCCAATGGAATTCACCTCACCGATTGGTGCTGCAGCGACACCAATCCGCAGGGGACGGGGGCTCGGTGCGACGACCGAAACCAGGCAAAGGGTCCATGTCCGCTCTATCGACCCGACAACGACAACGCCGGCCTCAGCCACATGAACTTGGGCGAGGTCGACACCTACGCCGCGAACGGTCCCGCGCCTCGGCCACGTGCTGCACCGATCCATCGGGCAGCGTCACGTCCACCTGTGGGTGCGCGTAGCCCGCGCGCAGTCGACCATGCAGGGCGAGCTTCGTTCCTTCGGGCACCAGCCGCGGCAACGGATCGACTTCGACACAAGCCGCCGAGAGCACGACGACGGCGATGCGCTGGCCGAGGTGCGGAAGGATGGAGATGCCGTAGCGGTTGTACGCGATGTTTCGCGGCGCGCCCTTGAGCATTTCCTGCATGGGCTGCGACCACAAACCCTCGTGGCTCTCTCCGAAGATCATGAGCAACGGAACCGGCTCGATGAGGCCCACGTGGTGACCGTACGCGTCGAGTACGCCCGACGCGGGCGGCCGCCCGTCGGCGTCGATGTTCGACGCGACGAAGCTCGCCAGATCGGCCAGGCGCCCGTCGCCCGTCAATCTCATGCCGCGAGCGCGAGCCACGTCGGCGACGGCCGCGTCGAGTCTTTCGGCCAGCGGTCCGCCTCGAACGGCGTTGGAAGTAGGCGACGTCGTATACGCGTCCGCACCCTTCTGGACGAATTGCGCCGCGGAAGGGGAGGCCGCGCCAGGCCCAGCACCCGGCGAGCAACTCGAAACGAGCGCCACCCAGAAGAGCCACCGTCCGCGTGCCATGAGCCGCTGAGGTTAGCCGTTCCGGTGAGGACGCGCCCCCTGCTCCAGAATTTTGCCCAACGGTGGGCAGCTGCGGCATGCTGCACGCATGCGTTCTCCTGGCCAATGCCCCGCGCACCGCGAGCTCTGTGTCTCGTGCCTCAGCGCTTACGCCCCGGCAAAAAGCTCGCTCTGTGCGAGGTGCGAATCCGAGCTCTACCCTCACGCCGCCCGTCCCGCCGTCGTGCTGGAGAATCGAAGGCCGGGCAACGACCGTCGCAAACGCACGGTGCCAGTGGTCGTCAATCTGCGCGAGATCGACCGCCGGGGCTTTCTCGAAGCGGTCGAGCCTTCCGTCTAGTCTCCGGTTTCGCGGCTTGCTTCCGGTTCGCTCATCTCGGTGAGGCGCTGCTCGAGGAAGCGGCGATCGGCGTCATTGCTGACCAGGGCGAGCGCCGCGCGGTACGCGTCAGCGGCCTCGTTGCGTCGTCTCAGTCTGCGCAACAGATCGGCCCTGGCCGCGGGCAGCAAATGGTAGTCGGCAAGAACACCGTGCGCCGCCAGGCGATCGACGAGTCGTAGGCCCGCTTCGGGACCGTCGGCCATGGCCACCGCAACCGCATAGTTGAGCGCAATGACCGGCGAAGGGCTCACGCGTTGCAGCAATGCATAAAGGCTGGCGATCTGTGGCCAGTCGGTCTGCTCGGCGGTCACGGCTTGCGCGTGAACGCCGGCAATGGCGGCCTGCAGCGCGTAGGGGCCCGGCGGACGCACCTGCAGAGATGCTTCGACGAGCGCCAGTCCCTCGCGGATGTACTCCCGGTTCCACCGGCTTCGATCTTGCTCTTCGAGGAGCACCACGCTGCCATCGGCGCGGACCCGCGCCTCTCGGCGCGCGTCGTGCAGAAGCATCAGGGCGAGCAGCGCCTGTGGCCCCGGATGGCCAGGTATCAGCTCGACGATCAGACGCCCGAGTCGAATCGCTTCGCCACAAAGCTCGGCTCGTACGAGCGATGCGCCCGAGCTGGCCGCATAGCCTTCGTTGAAGATGAGGTAGACGACGGCGAGAACGGCATCCAACCGCTCGGGCAGCTCGTCGGCCTGGGGGACTCGGTAAGGAATGCGCGCTTGTCGGATCTTGGTCTTCGCGCGCACCAACCGCTGTGCCATCGTGGCGGCCGGCATCAGGAACGCCCGGGCGATCTCCTCGGTGGCCAGGCCGCCCAGCGTGCGCAGGGTGAGCGCCGTTTGCGCCTCGATGGCGAGCGCCGGATGACAGCAAGTGAAGATGAGGCGCAGCCGATCGTCCTCGACGGCGTGCTCGTCCTCGAGCTGGGCCGACGAGGCTTCGGCTTCCTCGAGAGCCGCCAGCGCTTCCAGCTCGGCGCGCTTGTCTTCGAAGAGCGTGCCGCGCCGAAGCCTGTCGACCGCCTTGTTTCTGCCCGCGCGGACCAGCCATGCACGAGGGTTGTCGGGCACGCCTTCGCGGGGCCACTGGACGAGCGCGCCTTCGAAGGCGGCCGCGAGCGCCTCCTCGGCGGCGTCGATGCCGCCGACGAGGCGAATGAGCGTCGCAAGAATGCGGCTACGCTCCACGCGGAAGACCCGCTCGATGGCTTCATTTTCGGGATTCACCGGCCAACTCGAGGCCCCAGGATACCGCGGCCCGGTCAGGCCGACTTCGGGAAAACACGCACGGGACGCACTTCGATGCTGCCCGTGCTAGCTCCGGGGATCCGGGCGGCGATCTTGGTGGCTTCGTCGAGATCCTTGGCTTCGACGAGGTAGTAGCCGCCGAGCTGTTCCTTGGTCTCGGCGAACGGCCCGTCGGTGGCGAGCGTCCTGCCGTCGCGGACCCGCACCGTCGTCGCGGCCGACGTCGGCTGCAGGGCATCGCCGGCCCTCATGTGGCCCGACTTCACGATGTCCTGGGTGAAGTCTGCGTATTCCTTGGTCATGGCGGCCTGGTCGCCCGCCGCCGCGTTCTTCATGCCGGCTTCGCTTCCGTAGATCAAAAGCATGTATTGCATGGCTCTCTCCTGCTCGTTGGGGGACGAAGCGTCCCGCACCCTGTCGAACGGGAAAAGCCCCGATCGACATCGCTACGTCGATTTTTCAAAAAGACCTGCATCGTTCGATGGCGGGGGATCTGGCGGCCGGGCGGTTCTCTCCTCTTTTCAACGTCCGAACGCAGGGCAGAGTCAGCTGGGAGCAACTTTCGGAAAGCGCACGACGAAGGTGGTGCCCTGGCCTTCTTTGCTCGTGACGTCGATGGAGCCGCCGAACTCGGCGACCACGATGTCGTAGACGATGGTGAGCCCGAGACCGGTGCCTTCTCCGAACGGCTTGGTCGTGAACATGGGGTCGAAGATCTTGGCCAGGTTCTCGGGGCTGATGCCGGGTCCGTCGTCGGTGACGCGGAGCTCGGTCCCGTTGTCGCTCGCGGCAAGGTCCACGACGATACGCCCCTTGCCGCCGGGGGCGCAGGCATCGACTGCGTTGATGACGAGGTTGCTCAGCACCTGCACCAGACGCCCCGGGCTGCCGATGAGCTCGACGACATCGCGCTCGTGCTCGAACCTGAGCGCGCAGCCGCGTGCCTTCAGGTCATGCTCCAGCAGCAACAGACCATCCTGGATGGTCCGCACCGCGTCGAAGTGAGCCCGCTCACCCTGGGCGAGATCGCGCGTTTGCGTCTTGATGCCACGAACGAAGGCTGCGGCTCGTCGCAACGCGGCCTCCGAAATCGACAGCGCCTCGCGCATCTCTTTGCCGATGGCCCGATGATCGTCGGGCGTGATGGCAGGATCGCCCACTGCGTCCGCGTACTCGGCCAGCAGGGCGCCGAGCTCGGCAAGACCCGCCCGGGCCGCCGCGAGTGGCGTGTTCATCTCGTGCGCGATCCCGGCCGTGAGACGCCCGAGCGAGGCCATCTTGTCGCTGCGCATCAGCCGTTCTTCACCTCGTTTGCGGTCGGTGATGTCGCGCGAGATTCCCAGGACCCCCACGACGGTTCCGTGACCGTCGCGGAGCGGGACCTTGGTGGTCGAGACCCACCTCTCCTTGCCGTCGCGCTGCAGGTTACGCTCTTCGACATCGATGAGCGGCTCGCCGGTTTCCATGATGCGCCGCTCGCTCTCGCGAAAGGCCTCGGCGAGATTTTTTTCGAAGTAGTCGAAGTCCGTGGTCCCCACGAGCTCGGCGGCGCTGGCCCGGCCGTGGCTGGCAGCGAAGGCGCGATTGACCCGCACGAAGCATCCGGATGGATCTTTGAAGTAGATGTAGTCGGGAACGCCGTCCATCAGCGCGCGTACCAAATCGCGTTCGATGGCCAGAGCCTCCTCGGCCAGTCTTTGGGCGGTGATGTCTCGCCCCATCCCGACGAGTCCGGTCACCCGGCCCAGCTCGTCGCGCAACGCAGACTTGGTGGTCAGGACCCACCCCTTGCGCTCTTGCCTGTCGACGATGGGCTCGGCACGTTCGACCATGGGCAAGCCCGTGCGCAGCACTTCTCGCTCATCGGCGGAGTATTGCTCCGCGAATTCCGCGGGGAAAACGTCGAAATCGGTCTTGCCGATCACGTCCTCTTCCCTGGCGGCGCCGAGCACCTTCAGGTGGGCGCGGTTGCTGATGACGAAGCGCCCCTCGACATCCTTGATGTACAGAAGATCGGGTACCCAGTCGATCAGCGTTCGGAGCAGAGCGCGCTCCACCGCGAGCGATTCGGCAGGGTCGCGCTGGTCGCCGCTCATACCCCTATCGACCGTACCGTCCGCTGCCCACGATATCCAGCGTCAACGTGGTGAGATGTAAATGCCCCATCATCACACCTGCGATTGGCCTCTGCCACACGACCCCTGGTTGACACGAATGTTGTTAACGGTAACATTTTTGTCGCGGGTCGTCGGGAGAAACCGCTCGCGCTGCGCCGATTTTCAGGTAGGCGGCGCGCCCCGCGCCCATTCGCAGATCTTTCCGCGATGGAGCGCAGCGTAGATGCGATCGCGCAGAAGGTTGGCTTCGGGATCAGTCAGCGTTCGTGTCAGATCGCGCAGCACCAGCCGCAAGAGCACGTTCTTCTGCCCTGGCTCGATTCCCAGTCGCAGGACGACGTGCGTCGGCAGGTCTTGGGCTTTCGATTCCGAGAGAACCCGCACGGACTCGATTCCCGAGGCGCGTTCGCCGAGCGCGTCACGAACGCGATCGCCCAGCTCTTCGGGCGTATCTTGCTCGTCGACGACGATGGAGAGATCGCGTCGCACTGCCGGCTGCCGGGACACCGTTCGGTAGGGCGAGAGATCGAGAAGCTGCTCGCTGACGCGCGGATCGGCCGACCGCAGCAGCCGAATGTCGTCGATTCCTTTGCGCAGCATGAGGAGCCGGTCGAGCCCGAGGCCCATCGCTAGGCCAGAATAGCCGTCGTCGATTCCCGCCTCGGTGAGCAGCGCGGGCAGCGCGAGCCCGCACTCGCCGACCTCCACCGATTCGCCGCGGATGTCGACGTCGATCTGTAGTCCGTCAGTGGTGTACGGATGTCGAGCCTCGACGCATCGCGAACGACGGCCCGGCAACGCGGCGTCCACAACGAGGTCGATCATACGCCGTAGATCGCGCGTGGACAGGCGAGGACCCCGCCGTAGCCGCCACAGATCGAGCTGATGGGGCTCGCCCGTGTGCAGTCGATCGATCGTGTCCCGGCGGTACACGAGGCCAGGGCACGCCAGCACCACAACGTCGGGCGGATCAGCCGCGATGCTTCGCAAGAGGGGCGGGATCATCGCCGAGGTTTGCGTTCGCAGGAGAGCGCTCTCGCTCACGTACCGGGTATAGCGCGCGTCGCGTGCGGCCGTCGCGCGGGTAGTGCAGGCGATCGTAGTTGTCTTCGATCGAGACCACCGGGCTCGCGCGATGAACCATGGCCGCGCACCGCCACTCCAGGCACAGCGCATCAAGGACCCCCTGCACGACGAGCTGCATCGCGTGGGGTCCTCGAGCCTCGTCGGTGAGATCACGAATCGATAGAGCTCTCGCGCAAGAATCTGCATCCAAAATGATTTTCGACATGACATCCTCGTCCACAGCGGGTTGGCGCACCTGGGACGCCGCCAACGCCGCGGCGCCCGCTTCGTGATCACCCCCCCAAGCCGGGTCCGGGCGACACGAGCAACGCGCTCTTCGAAGGATGTGGACGGTAGGCTACGACCGCGACACCCCCCGATGCCCAGACAGGCTCGGGGGGCCGGTAAAGCGTCGCCGGCGTAGTGCAGCTTGCGTCATGAGGAGGCCATCGTGCTCGGCACAGGATAGCAAATAACGGGGCACAAGGTAGGGTACTATCCACCCGGATGGCCCGGTTCCCGATCCCCGAGATCCTTCGACGCATCAGCGTCATCCGCGTCTTTCGCAACGTTGCGCTGGTCGCCATCGACGGACCGAGTGGCGCTGGGAAGTCCACCCTTGCTCGAGAGCTGGCCGAGGCGGGTGACCAGACGGCCGTCGTATCGGGCGACGACTTCTATCGTCCGGCCAGTGACGAAGAGCGAAGATCGTGGAGCGCCGAAGAAGGCGTTCGCAAATATTTCGACTGGGAGAGGCTCGAGCAGGACGTGCTCGGTCCGCTCAGTCGAACGGGGCGGTGCAGCTACCCGCGCTACGACTGGGCGTCGGGCAAGCTCTCCGAACCCATGCAGCTACCCAACGCGCATGTCGTGCTCATCGAGGGCGTCTACTCGTTTCGTCCCGAGCTTCGCCGTTACTACGATTTTTCGATCGTGGTTTGCACGCCGCAAGACGAATGCCTCCGTCGCTGGAAGCAACGCGGCGATCCCGAGCCCTTGCTCGAGCGGTGGAACGCGTCGGAAGCGCTTTACTTCGAATCGACGCACCCCGAAGAGTCCGCCGAGATGGTGGTCCTT
>JBBSDY010000077.1:0-10119 GCA_038240245.1 Polyangiales bacterium | reverse complement strand
GTCCGGGCTTCCGCCGCCTCCCGCCTCGACGCCGCCCGGTCGTCCCCCGCCGCTGAACGAAGGGGACGGATGGCGCAGACGGGCCGCCAGATCGCGCAGTGCGAGCTCGGTGTGGGGGTAGTCATTGGCGCCGAGCGATCGCCTCGCCCTCTTGAGATCGTTGGCCACGATCTCTCCCAGGTCGCGGCCCAGCGAGCCGAGCCTCGACAGCGATGCGCCGCCCCCGTCCAGAATCGAGCAGCTCATCTCGAGGCGCCCAACGCCGTGCTCTTTGTCGGCAGGACGTCGCGCCTCGCCCGCGCCCTCGGCCGCGTCGTCGGCAACGTCGGCCAGACGCTTGGCGATGATCACCGAGTCGGCGCCATCAAGCCTTCGCAAGACGCCGTCGAGGGCAAGGGAAAAGTCTTCGGTCACCGTGCGGTTGGCCGCGTGAGCGTCCTTGCTCGTTCTGCGCATCTCGTGGCCGAGCAGCTCGCGGAGCTTGCGGATCTGGCCCTCGGCGAGGGTCTTGATGCGGCGCGGTACGGTCAGTCCCCCATAGGATTGCGAAAGACCGAGCTCGAGCTCGGCGCTCGCGCGATCGGTTTCTTCCGTTTCGCGCAGCGCGTGCGATCGGAGCTGTCCGGCGTCGCCCTTCGCGTCGCCCACGCCATTTTCGATTCGAAAGGCCACCAGATCGACGAAGGCATCGCGCGCGCGGGCGAGGGCCTCGTAACGTAGGGCTTCGGGCTCGCCCACGATGGGGGGGATCACCGTGATGGCCGCGCTCTTGCCCCATTTGGGCCCGCGCAAAGGATCATTGTCACGGGCCTCGACGGTGATCTCGACCGGCGCAAACGAGCGTTTCAAGAACCGGTCGTTCGCACGCAAACGATGACCGCCGCGATCGTGGGTGGTCTCGCCGTCGAGGCGCGCCAGCACCCGTCGCTCTTCGCGTCCCGCGCAGCGCAGCACCAGGTGCACCTCACGCAAGCCGTGGTCGTCGGTGGCGTCGTAGCTGATCTCGATCTCCGGGGTGTCCAGGAGCTTCACCGTCTTGGGGGCGCCCTCGAGCTTGACGACCGGTGCGTCGTCGGGAATCGATGTCACGTTGAAGGTGGAGGGCTCGGGGATGAGGACCGTGCCAAAGCGAGCCGCGACGTGGAGCCTCGCGCTCGTGGTGAGCGGCCACCTTGCCACGACGCCTCCGGTGGCATCGTCGACGAACGGCACTTCTGTCGTTCCATCGACCAGCACCAGCCTTCGGCCCGGATGCAGTGGAACACCGCGAACGGTGAGGAGCGATCCATAGGGGAGCGCGGCCCGCGTGAGGTCGTCGGGGGAGACGTCGCGCTGGTGCAGGTAATCCGGCGGATGCGCGATCATCAATGTCTCGTCGAGCCACTGAAAGGCGAGCGGCGCCTCACCGTGTCGCGCCACGAGCACGTCGAGCCCCTCGATCACGCGAAACGGACCCACCACGATGGTGCCAAGGCCGAGCGCCCCGGCGGCGAGCGCCGTGTACGACAGAGCGCGCGCCACGCGGCTCGCCTTCTTGCCGATGTCTTCGGGGCGAGCGCGGGACAGCGTTCGTTCGAGGTGGGCTCGCGCCAATTCCTCGGAGCCGACGGAAGGGTCGTGAGCGGTGCGATCGACCAGGCGCATTGCCCTGAGCGCGCGGTGGCCGAGATCGGGGTTGGTGGCGACGATGGTGCGCGTCACGACCCAGCGCGGATCTCGCCAGCCGCGGCGGCTCATGATCCACCGCGCCAGCACGGCCGCGACGAAGCCGATCAAGATCGTCGCCGCGATGAGCCGCGCCGAGGTCGTGCCCAGCCGGGCCAGGTGGGCGACCCCAAAAAGTGAGAAGACCGCGACGGCAATCGCCGCCTTGCGCGCGGGACCATCCACCCGATCGCGCCAAACCCTGCTGAGCCGCTGCAGAGCGGCAACGGGGCTCGGGTCCGGCTCGGGCATCTAAACGGTCTACCGTGCTAGGCTCCCTTGCGCCATGGGCAAGCTGAAGAGCGGCGGCCAGCCGTTCATCGAAGCGCTACGGGGGGGGGCTCTCGTCGCGGACGGAGGCATGGGAACCCAGCTTTACGAGCGGGGCATTCTCTTCAGCGTCAACTACGAGGAGCTCAATCTTTCGCGACCGCAAGTCGTTCGCAAGGTCCACGAGAGCTACCTCGCCGCGGGCGCCGAGGTCGTCGAGACGAACACCTTCGGCGCCAACGGCGTGCGTCTCGCGCGGCATGGTCTCGAGGACAAGGTCAAGGAGATCAACCTGGCCGCCGTGAAGATTGCCGCCGAGGCCGCCGCGGGAAAGGCGTACCTCGCGGGATCGATCGGTCCCACGGGTTTGCTCTTCGAAGGCGTCGAGGGTGAGGCCGCCCGCGTGCGCGCCGCCTTCAAGGCGCAGGCCGAGGCGCTCGCCGAAGGCGGCGTCGACTTCTTGATCATCGAGACGATGCGTCAACCGCAGGAGATCTTGCTCGCCATCGATGGCGCGCGCGAGGCCGTGGGCCACGACCTTCCCATCGTCGCCCAGGTGTCGATCGACGAAGAGCTGGTCATGTCCGACGGCACATCGATACTCGCCATGGGCGAGACGTTGAAGGCGAGGGGAGTCGACGCCATCGGTGTCAACTGCTCGACCGGACCGCAAGACGTCTTCGCGGCCGTCGAGAAGCTCGTGCCGCTCGGTCTTCCGGTAACGGCGATCCCCAACGCGGGACTTCCCCGACGCGTCGACGAGAGGCTCATCTACGTCGCCACACCCGAGTACTTCGGCGTCTTCGCGCGACGCATGTACAAAATCGGTGTTCGTCTCATCGGCGGCTGCTGCGGAACGACTCCCGATCACATCCGCAGGATCGCTGCCGCCGCGCGGATGGCGGGGAGCACGCAGCAGCTCGAAGGCGAGAACGCCTCCTCGATCGAGGCCACTTACGCGCCGCCGCCCGCCGCTCCCAATGTGCGTGTCGTCCCCAGCGCCGAAAAGAGCCGACTCGCCGCGAAGATTGCCGCCGGGCGCTTTGCCATCTCGGTCGAGGTCAATCCTCCGGTGGGCCTCGACACCAAGAAGGCAATGTCCGCCGCCAAGATGCTGATTAACGCGGGAGTCGACGTGATCAACATCGCCGACGGAGCGCGTGCGCAGGCGCGAATGTCCAACGTTGCGCTCGCCGTACTCATGCAGACCGAGCTCGGGATCGAGACCATCGTGCACGTTTGCGGACGCGATCGAAATCTCCTTGGTCAGGTCGCGCACCTTCTCGGAGCGCAGGCGCTCGGCATCAAGAACCTCGTCATCATCACCGGCGATCCGCCCAAGCTCGGCGATTTTCCCGACGCCACGGCGGTTTACGATCTCGACTCGATCGGCCTTCTGCGTTTGGCGGCGGGGCTCAATCGCGGCGTGGATCCCGGCGGCAAGCCTCTGCACGAGGCCACCGCTTTCTTTTGCGCCACCGGCGCCGAGCCCGCCGCGCTCAACTACGTGCGAGAGATGGCCCGGCTCAAGCTCAAGATCGTCGCCGGCGCCGAGCTCATCATGACCCAGCCTGTCTACGATCCGGACGTCCTGTCCCGTTTTCTCGCCGACGTCGAGCCTCTCGGGGTGCCCGTCCTGGTCGGGCTTTTGCCGCTGGCGAGCTTCCGCAACGCGGAGTTTCTCCACAACGAGGTTCCCGGCATGATGGTGCCCGAATCCATCCGCGAGCGCATGCGCAAGGCCGGATCGGGCGCGACTGCGCGCAAGGAAGGGGTCGCCATCGCGCGCGAGATGCTGGCCGGCGTGCGCTCGCGCGTCGCGGGCGCGTACATCATGCCGCCTCTCGAGCGTTACGAGCTGGCGCTCGAGGTCATCGACGGGTTCCTCGACAGCTAGGCTCTCGACTGGCTCTAGCTCCGCTGCAGGGTGACGTGATCCGTCTGGTGCGGTTCAGCTCTCCGACTTTTCGACCCGGACCTTGATTCCGTTGCGCTGAATGAGTCGCCAGAAGTGCTTGCGGTCGATTTGGGCGAGCCTCGCCGCTTGCGAGATGTTGCCCTGGGCGGCGATGAGGACGTTCCACACGTAGTCGGACTCGAAGTTCGCCAACACGCGCTTGCGTTGCTCGCGGTAACCGACCACGTCCAGCTCACGCTCGCGCGCGACGCTGGGCTTTCGCTTGGGGGGACGAGCTCCTGTCTTTTTCACTTCCACACGTTACAACTTTTGCACGCGACGAACGACGCATTTTAGCGCCTTTTCGCTTCAATAACCTTCGCATGCGAGCACTTCACCGAGGAAAAACTTTACGTTTTCGGTTTCGTGAAGCACCATCTCGGTTGGCTGCGTTGCGATTTCGTCGGACCCAATTCAAGGCTCAGGTCCACTTGGTAGCATGCACATGAGCGACAAAACCCGCGGAAAGCTCGCGACGAGGCGGCACATCTTGACAGGTGCGGGGGTGGTTGTGGCGGGGGGGCTCGCCTGCACGTCCACCGACGACGAAGCGCGCGGCACGGTGCCCGGCTCGGCTGGGAGCGGCGGCGACGCAATGGGCGGAGGCAGCGGCGTCGACGGGTCCACGGGCGCGGACGACGCCGGCAGCCGCGAGGCAGGCGGCGGCAATGACGACGCCAGCGGCGAGGGCGGCGCGAATTCCCCGGGGGGCGATGCCTTTGCCGACGCTGGCATGGCCGCGGTCATCGACTGCCACACCCACTTCTTCGACACCACGCGCGCCATCCCCACCGCAAGAGTTCGTCCGGTTCCCTGGCCCGATCCCGGCTCGGTGCTCTATCGACGCACGCTTCCCGCTGACTACTTGCAGCTCGCGTTGCCGCTCGGAATTACCGGCACGGTCGTGATCGAGGCGAGCGCGTGGATGGAGGACAACCAGTGGATGATCGATCTGGCGGCGACCCATCCGGCGATCGTCGGATTCGTCGGCAACTTCTCCGAGGCGACGACCCCCAGTCTCTTCGAGGCGGCTCTTCAGCGCTACGAGCGCGTCAAGCTCTTCCGCGGCATCCGCGTCGGTCCCGGCGATCTCACCGTTGCCAACCAGAGTAACTTCGAAGCGCTTGCCACCAGCGGCCTTATGATCGACGTCCTCTGCTCTCCTGCCGACCTCATGGCCGTCGCTGCTTTCGCCAGAAGAGTCCCCAAGCTGCGCATCGTCGTCGATCACGTGGGCGGCGTGTCGATCGACGGCAAGGCGCCGCCCGCGGCTTGGGTCTCGGGCATGCAGGCCGCCGCGGCATTGCCGAGCGTCTACTGCAAGGTGTCCAACCTCGTCGAGGCCACGGGCGCGACCAAGGCAGACGCGCCCTCCGATGTCGCCTTCTACCGGCCGGTGCTCGACACGCTCTGGGCAGCGTTCGGCGCGGATCGCCTGGTCTTCGGAAGCAACTGGCCAGTGAGCGGACCCGCGGCGCCCCTGTTCACGGTCGTCTCGATCGTGAAGACCTACTTCACGGAGAAGGGCTCGGACGAGCTCGACAAGTACTTCTACCGCAACGGCAAGGCCGCCTACGGTTTCTAGCTACTTCACGAACTTCAAGTCGTCGATGCAGAGATCGAAGTCGCCCTTTTCGACGGCGAACGCCACGCTGATGAGGCTCTTGGGGTCGATCGTCGTCTGACTGGGAGTGTGGTAGCCCCAGCCCACCTTGGTGACCTGATTCCAGGTGAGCGTCACCGGCGTAGCTTCGGTCGAGACGGTGATGGTCTTGGTGTAGCCCGCGTAGCAGTTCATATAGGCGGGAGCATCGGCAGGCCCGCCGCACTTGCAGAACGGTGGCTCCGAGTCGGGGTTCTGCAGCTTGACGATCACCGTGGTCGCCTGGGCGCCCTTGATCGTGAAGCTGATGCCCGTGAATTGGCTTGCGTCGACGGGCGCGTTCGCATCGATGAAAGCGGCGCCAACATCGGCTCCCCATCCGGTGTGGCCCGAGCCGGTGAAGTGAAGGCCATTGTCCGTCGTTCCGCAGGCGTCGACCTTCATGTCGGTCATTCCCGTCTTGTCGGTATCGAGCGCCCAGTTGCCACCGGGCATCACCGTCTGAACGCCGAGACCCGCCTCACCATCGAAGTCGGAGATCATTGCGCTCATCGTAGGCACGGGATCGAGGCCGCTCGAAGTGCACGCGGCGGCGCCGCCGCCCTGCCCCGACCCTCCGGCTCCGGTGGTGACGCCGCCGGTCGTGGTGCCGTCCGAGCCCGACGCGCCGCTCGTCGTCGCACCGTCACTGCCGCCCGATCCCGTTTTGACCGGGCTCACCGTCGGGGTATCGGTCCCTCCCCCACCGCATGCCAACATTCCCGCTCCGCAACCGAGAGCGACACAAAAGCCGATAACCCGCGAAGATTCGATTGTTGTCATGGTGCTAGCATCCTTGTCGGTGGCGCTTCATCGAAGCGGATACCCCTCATGTCGGACGCCCCGCGTTCCTTCACCTCAAAATGCGGTGAAATAATCCGAAGGTGCCGGGGCTTGCTCTACATAAGGTGCCATGGCCCATCCTCGCCGCCTGCTCCGCTTTGACCTCTGTCGCCTGGGGCGCCGGGTCGCTCCTCTGGGGGTGCTCGCCTTTTCGGCAAGCCTGACCGCCGTGGCCTGCTCTTCCGACACGAAGTTGCGCGGCGGCGGGAGCGGCGATCCCGAGACGACCGGCGCGGGCGGAACGAACGGCATTCTCCTCGGCGAGGACGGGGGCCTCATCGGTTCGGGAGGCAGTGGCTCCGGATCGGTCGCCTGCGACGCCACCAAGAGCTGCCCGCAAGATCAAATCTGCGTCAAGACGTCCAAGGGAGGCATCTGCGAGCCGAAGGGCAGTCCCTGCTCGACCAACAACGATTGCAAGGACGACACGTTCTGTTGCAGCGGCGCCTGCCGCATCGACGGCGCAGCCGCCGGCGTGTGTGTGCCGTTCGGCGATCAGAAGCCGGTCGACGAGATGTGCAAGGGTGACGTTGCGATCGGTGTCTTCTCGCCCAGTCTGCAGTGCGAATGGAAGGGACCAGGCGCGGCCGATCCACTTCCCACCCACAAGCGCGTGCTCACCTCTCCGCTCATCGCCGATCTGCCCAACGACTCGGGAGCGGCCGCCGAGATCATTGTCGTCAGCTCGGACAGCGCGGCGGGCGCCATCATGGGCGACGGCAGCGGCGGCGTGGTGCGCATCTTGAACGGACAGACGTGCGCGCTCGAAGAGACCATCGACGTCGGGCCACGCGTCCGCGATGCCGCCACGCCCGCCATCGCCGATCTCGACGGCGACGGAAAGATGGAAATCGTTACCCGCACCAACGGCTTCGAGACCAACAACAAGATCGTCGCCTACAAGTGGAACGGTCAAAAATTCGATCTCATGTGGACCAGCCCCGAGGGCGTCCCCAATCCGAGTGGTGGCAATGGCAACTGGGACGGCGTCTCGCTGCACGATCTCGACGACGACGGTTTGCCCGAAGTCATCGGTCGCAATGGCGAGGTCTACAGCGGCAAGGACGGCCACCGCATCAGCGCCGGCGGCGGGGGCATCGTCCTCGACAGCGATCCGGTGGTGGGCGACGTCGACCACGACGGCAAGATCGAGCTCGTCGCCAACAGGGTCTATCGGTGGAGCGGCGCCGGTTGGACCGAGGCTTACCCCGGTGTCGGCACGACGACCTATGCCGACTCTCCGCAGTTCTTCGCGTACGCCGACTTCGGCACACCGACGAACGGTGGCTTCGACCGTACCAAGCTCGACGGGATTGCCGAGATCGTCTCGGTCGGCGCGGGGACCGTATCCATTCACACCCTGGCCGGGCTCGAGATCATGCACGTGACGCGGTCCGGAGGGGGCGATGAGGGGCAACGCGGCGGACCTCCCACCATCGGAGATTTCGACGGCGACGGCTTTCCCGAAGTGGCCACGGCCCTCGCCACCGAGTTCGGCGTCTTCGATCTCGAGTGCGAGACCGCGGCAACCCCGGGCTGCAAGGACAAATGGACCAAGTGGATCCAGCCCTCGCAAGATGCGTCGTCGGCGCGCACTGGCTCGACGATTTTCGACTTTGAGGGCGATGGCAAGGCCGAGGCCGTGTACGCCGACGAATGCTTTTTGCGCATCTACGAGGGAGGCTCCGGCAACATTCTCTTCTCGGCGTTTCGCAGCTCGTGCACCTGGTGGGAGCAACCGATCGTCGGCGATCCCGACAAGGATGGTCGCACCGAGATCATCGTCAACTCCAACCCCAATTGCTACGTGCAGTGCCCCACCGGAAAGAGCGGACCGTACCTCGATCCCATCCACCCCGGCGTTCGTTGCGTCGCCAACGGCGACTGTGTCTCGAACAACTGCAACCAGGGCTTTTGTCGCTGCAGCACCGATCTCCAGTGCGGCAACGACTTCAAGGACGATCCCGCGCATCCGCGCAACAAGGGCGGGCTGGTCTGCGCGGCGCCGCTCGCCGGCACGGCAGGAACGGGCAACGTCTGCCGCATGCAGCACCCCAACCCCGACGGTGCGCAGCGCGAAGAGGACCTGAACGGCATCAAGGTCTACCGCGACGCCCACGATCGCTGGGCGTCGTCGCGTCCGCTCTGGAATCAACATGCTTACAACATCACCAACATCAACGACGACGGCACGGTGCCCAGGACCTCGCAGTGGAAGCAGAACTACTTGCAGAAGGGGCTCAACAATTTTCGGCAGAACGTGCAGGGCAGCGCCGGGGCGAACGAACTCGCCGACATCACCGGCGTCATGGACAAGACGAACGTGTGCCAGCAGGTCAACGGCGCCATCGAGCTGCACGCCAACGTCTGTAACCGCGGGCTACGCGGCGTGGGCGCCGACATGCCGGCCACTTTTTATCTCGGCAATGTCACCGACGACAAGATCCTCTGCCAGACGCAAACGATGGGCCCGGTACCAGTGGGTGGGTGCCTGTCCATCAAGTGCAGCGTCGCGATGAGCGTTCCCAACGGCTCGAGCATCACCATGGTCGTCAACGACGCCGGCTCCGGACACCGCGTCACCGACGAGTGCCACTACGAGAACAACACGAGCACGGTCGTCATCGACGCCTGCGAGATCGTGAAATAGCCTCGGCCCCGGGGACGATTGGCCCTCGGCGAGGCAGGAGCTTATCATGTCCGGTCGTGAGCACCCGGGACGCCTCCCTCCTGTCGGCGCGTTGGCGCAGGGCCTCGCGTGCGCTGGAAGGTGGGCTTCGGGTGGGTTACTTGCGCAGCGAGATACAGAGCCATCCCCTTGCCAAGGTGGCTCGAGCGCTCGACGAAGTTTGTGCGGGCGCCGAGCAAGCCGAGGCCGATGCACGCGAGCTTCTGATTGCGGTGGTCGATCTTCTCGCCGAAGGTGTCGATGTTCCGTTTTTCCAGCGCCTGCGCGACGAGGTCGCCAGTAGCTCGCTCCTGTCACTCGGCCGCTTGCTTCGTCGACCGATCACCACGTCGATGCGGCCCCCCGCTCCCCCCGGATCGGACAACAGCAGGGTGCCTGACTATGGCACGGGGCGCACGCTCACCCTGGGTGAGCGCAAGGCGCTTGCCCGACGCCCCACGCGCAAGGCCATGGAAAAACTTTTCGCCGATCCGCACCCGGTCGTGATTCGCACCCTTTTGGCGAATCCCAAGGTCGTCGAGGACGATGTCATCCGGCTCGCCGCGCGCCGGCCCAACCAACCCGAGGTGCTTGCGGAGATCGCGCGTAGCCCGCGGTGGTCGCACCGCGTGCGGGTAAGAATGGCGGTGGTCCTGAATCCCGTCTCTCCCCCCGAGCTCGCGGTTCCCTTGCTCGCGCTTCTCGTGCGGCCCGAGCTCAAGCTGGTGGCCGATGCAGCGTACCTGGCGCCGGTCTTGCGCGTGGCCGCGCGCGATCTGTTGGCGCGTCGCCCTCCGGTTCGGACGGCAACGGCAAAAGTCAGACTTCAGTAGCGGCTCGAGCTACTCGCCGTCTTCTTCGAGCTCCCACTGCGCGAGGGCAGCGAGGCCGATGGCGTTGGCGCAAGATGCGCAGAGCGGCGGCTCTTCGTAGCGGATTTCGTCACCCCTGGTCCACACGTACAGCCCGCGTCCGGCCGGCTCGCCCTCGGTGCTCTTTCCGCACGCGTCGCAGTCGAAGGTCTGCGCCTTCGGT
>JBBSDY010000076.1:0-10163 GCA_038240245.1 Polyangiales bacterium | reverse complement strand
CGATCAACGAAGACGTGAGCGAGCCGACGGAGCAAGCGGCGCCGAAAACCTTGCTCGAGTCAAACGATGCTTGACGGACTGACGGCATACCCGCGCGATCGCGTCAACACGCCTGCACACGTCGCTCGCCGATGGGTTACCGTGTAACTGTGAAAGACGTGGCGTTCGCGACCTCTCTCCGTGTTGCCCGCATCGCAGCCCTCGTGGCGCTCCTCGCGGGGTGTACGGCGCCCACGCAGTACCAGGGGCCCATCGTCGTCGACGCTGCGGGGTTCTCGGGGCGCTTTCGCCAGCTCTGTGCGAGGCGGCTGGTGTCCGGTGAGCTCGAGCAGGCGTGCGGCATCGATCAGCCCATAGAATAGCCAGTGTGGTAGCTTCTGCGCCACGCGCATGACCAGCCTCTTCGTTCTGCTGTCTCTATTGACGGGTGTCGCCATCGCCGTCCAAACGGGCGTCAACACCCAGCTCCGCCTGCACCTGGGTGGCGCATTGCCCGCGGTATTCGTCTCGTTCACGGTGGGCATGGTTCTCATCGTCGTTGCCCTCATCGGCGTACGCACCCCATTTCCCCTCGCCCAGCTCACCCGAGCCCCGTGGTGGATGTGGCTCGGCGGCGTGCTCGGCGTCTTCATCGTGTCGACGAACATCATCGTCGCACCGCGGCTGGGCGCGGCGCTCTTGATGTCGCTCGCCATCGCGGGCCAGCTCGGCGCCGCCGTGGTACTCGACCACTACGGCGCCTTCGCATTCCCGGTGCACCCCATCTCGCTGGGGCGCGTGGTCGGGGCCATGCTGCTTATTGCCGGCGTCGCGCTCATTCGATTCAGCTAGCCCTACGACCCCTACTGGCTCAGTTCCTTGCGGTCTGACGCACTCGATCTAGGCGGTCAAACCCGAGAGCGGCCCCGTGCAGAGCTCGGGGATACCGAACGTGGTCATGTCCGACATTCCCATGGCGTGGGCAAGCGAGACCACGAGATTGTTGTGGTTCTGGTTCTTGTAGGGAATGAAGCGCCCCAAATTGAGCCCACCGGCGCTACCGCCTGCGATGACCCATGGGATGTTCTGGTAGGTGTGGTTGTTGCCAACGCCGAGCTCGTTGCCCCACAAGAGAACGGTGCTGTCGAGCATCGTTCCGCCGCCAACCTCCTGCACGGAGTCGAGCTTGTCGAGCATGTACGCAAGCTCCTGGGCGTGCCAGACGTTGATTTTGACCAGCTTGTCGGTGCTCGCCTGATCGTTGTCGGCGCTGTGCGACAGTCCGTGGTGCTCTTCGTTGACGCCCGCCCACGGAAAGTACTGCCAGCTATCGGCGTTGGCCCACATGAAGGTCGACACCTTGGTAAGGCCGCAAGTCTGGGCGAGAAGCATCATGTCGATCATCGTACGGCTGAGCGTGGGAAAGCTGGCCTGGGCCTGCAGATCGAGCTGCGCCGGCGGCGCGGTGGGCGTGCACGATATCGACGAGGCGGCGAGCTGCTGCTCGAGGCCCGCTATGCCGCCGAGGTGGGCGTCGAGACGGGCCTTGTCGTCGGAGTTCACCCGCGAGCGCAGGCTGCCAATGTCGCTCTTGAGAAAATCCAAAATGCTTTTTCTCTCGGTGACGAGCTGGGCCAGCTGTGCCTGCGACAGGTTGCTATTGGCGAAAATGCGCGCGTACATCTTTTTGGGGTCTTGCACGACCGGATTGGGCTGGTTCGACCCCCGGTACGAGATGACCTCGAGCGGACCGCCTCCGGTGGTGCGGACACCGAACTCGAGCGACCGAAACGGTGTGGTGGCGCCGATGCGATCAGCGATGACCTGATCGATGGAGACGCGATCGGCATATCCGGCCGGACCGCCCGCGCCTTGAAAGCTTCCGGCGAGGAGCTTGCCTCCGGTGAGCATGGCGCCGGGCCCCTTCATGTGCGGTCCACCTGGCTGGGTCACATTGGCCGAGCTCATGTGCACGCCCTTGAGCACCAGCATCTTGGCCTTGTGCTTCTCGAGGGGCGCGAGAATCGTTCCGAGCGTGAGGGGCGCCTCGGCCGCATCGGCCTGGAAGAAGGCCGATGGGATCGTCCCGTTGGCCGAGAACATCGTGATGAAGCGCTTGGCGCCTGCGGCCGGAGCGGCGTCGGCACCAAAAGCCGTGGCCGGGCGCCAGATGGGGCTGGTGAGCGCGGCGGTCAGCGCTCCCATTCCGCGCAAAAGACGGCGGCGGCTGAGGACGGTACGAAGATCGCGGGGAGCTTCTTGGTTCACGATGCCATCTCCTAGTTGACCGGCCGGCGGTACATGAAGGCGTCGGACTGCACGACGGCAGTGGGCAGGCTATTCAAGTCGCTGCCCTGTGCCTGAAATGCGTCGACAAGCGCCTTCATCGAACAGCTGTCGGCGTCTTGCTCGAACCGGCTCAGGAAAAATCGAAACCACTGTCGAGCGACGCAGGTTGCGACCTCGGCGCTGCCGGCGAGCTTCTTGCCGAGCTCGGGCACTCCGTTGAACTTGCCGTTCATGTCATCGGTCTTGAAGACCTCGCCGCTCGCGTCGACGGCAACGCCGTTGTCCGTCATTCGGTAGCGACCGATCGCGTCGTAGTTCTCGAAGCCGAGACCGATGGGGTCCATCATGGTGTGGCAGCCGCTGCAGGCGGGCTCGACCTCGTGTTGCTTGAACTTCTCGCGCGTAGAGACGCCGGGCATCGTGTCGGGCGGCTTGGGCACGTTGGGCGGCGGCGCGGGCAGCTCCTGGCAGAGCAATTGCTCGCGCACGAACTTGCCGCGGTAGATGGGCGAGCTCTCACCGGGCTTGGCGAGCGTCGAAAGGAGCGCGGGCAGCGTGAGCATGCCCGATGCGTTGGTGGCGCCGGGCGCCGTGAAGAGCGCCGACAAGCTGCCCTTCTGGTTGCCGAGCACGTCGTCGAAGAAGGTCTGCGCTTGACCGGTCATCGACGTGCGCAGGGCGTCGTTCCAGTCGGGGAAAAGCGTGGCGTCCTTGTTGACGCTGTCGAGATCGCCGAGGCGAATCCACTGCTCGAGAAAGCGGCGCACGACCTTGGCGCCCCGCGCATCGGCGATCATCCACTGCAGGGCGCCTGATGCTCCCTCTTTGGTTGCGAGCCCGCCGCTCGCCGCCGCCGCCGTCAGCTTCGCGTCGGGCATCGTGTCCCAGAGCGCATACGAGAGGCGCGTCGCCAGCTCGAAGCCGGAGAGCTTCACTGCGTCGGATGCGACCTTTTCGGTGGTGCCCAGCTCGACCCTGTACAGGAAGCGCGCCGACTGAAGCATGCTGCGCAGGACGAGCTCGAGACCGTGCTCATGGCTCGTCGGCGCACCGATGTCGTAGACCGCGAGGTGGCGATCGACGTCCGCTACGTCGACGACGGGCGCGCGGTAAGCGAGGGCACCGAAGCTCTGCACGAACGCGCGCGCGCATCCCCGCTTGTCGGCGCCCGTCGCACAAGGTGCAATCGCCTTGAGCTTGGTCGCGTTGGATACCGTGGCCGTGCCGATGATCTCGGCGGCCTTCTGGTACGTCTCGAGAGCGACTTGCGAAATGTCGCCCTGCTGCAGACCGAACACTGCCGAGCTGGCGCTGTCGAACACCGTGTCGAGCTGGGGAATGTCGCCGAGAAGATCGTGCACCGTGTTGAGGTACTGCTGCTGCGTGAGCAGACGCATTGCGGCCGGTCCGGGCTCGATGGTGTTGGCCGGGCACGTGAATCCGGTGGCGCCCTCGCTCGTGCCGGATCCGGTGCCACCGACGCCACCTACCTTGCCCCCCGGCCCGCCGACGCCTGCGGGGTTGCTTCCCTCGCCCTTGGGGGTGTCCGAGATCGTGCCGCTGCACGCGTTCATGCAAACGAGGGCCGAAACGGCCGCGAGAGCTCGAAATCCGACACTTGCCATGCGACGGAAGACGTCGCTTTTGGAACAATTGCCCGTGAGCGGAATGTCGCGTAGGTGCATGGCTTCTGGCTCGCCCAGTAGCCCGAGCCCGTGCAGAAGGCTCACCGCCACGAAGAGGATTGGCACCTACATGGGCACTCCGTGCGGGCCTCGTCTGCCGCACGACCACCGAGACTAGCAGCTTGCGAGATACGGCGAACGCCGCGGGCGCCTCATCCACTCACCATGGGAACCACTCGTGAGGCACGTTCTGCGAGGCCGTCGGTCGGCGCGGATCGGTCGCGCGGCGCCATGACGCGCGAGCCCGGCCGACTATCTAAACCCACTCGCGTCGTCGCCGGCGGCACGCGTCACAGGTCAAGGCGCGCTGAACCAGGAAGATCCGCTCCCAGAGCTGTCGGTGCGAGCGGTGAAACTCGCCGCCACACTGGCACAGACCGCGGATACCGAGACGTTGCCGGGGGACACCCGACGAGGGTGTCGCATGGTGGGGTGCCTGATGTGTGGGGTCGGGAGCGAGAACCATGAGAAACCAATCCTAAGATTACGCGCGTACGCCGCCCCCTCTCTAAAGTGGATCGCGCGCGCGAAATCGATCAGCCGCGTAGATCTAGTCGACCCTGCCCAATGCGCCGTCGCCTCCGGATCCGGCTTAAGGCCGAGAGCGGCCGTGAGCGCGTCGCGCCCGGCCTGAGCCCCGAGCGTGCGGTTGGCCGGGGCATAGTAAAAGAACGCTTCCACGCAGGTGATGTCGAGCAACTATTGAATGGCCACTGCCCGAATACACACGCCCTCGGTGCAGCTCCGCTGGATTGGCAGACGGGCATCGGCCAGGCGAAAGGGCCCCGGCGGCGTCCCGACTCGGTTTACCTCTGCCCTTCTCATCGATGACCTCGAAGGTGCGCTGCGTCGTGGTGGACACGCGGGACCGCTCGCCCCGCCGGAGACGGGAGCAACGAGCACCACGAGAAGCGCAGCGACCGGGGTATCGCTGCTTTACTCCACCGCATTCGCGTCTGCGGCAGCGTCGTGATCACACACGTTCTCGGTCCGGGACACGACGCACGCCGCGGCGGATTCCATTCCGGCTCGGAGCATGACACCTAGCGTCACCACGTTCGCGCAAAGATCATTGACGTACTGGTCACGCAATCCGGGCGAGTAGCTGATCCCCACGAGCGCGCCGGTACCTATGTCGTATGTCCAAGTCTCCATCGGCCCGTCGATTGCTGCAAAGGCCACCTCGACGAGGCCACATCCGGCGTACCACTTGATCTGATCGAGATAGACCTGCGTGGGAAATCCATTCGGCCGGGGGCAAGACTGGGTCACATTTGTCCGAGCAGAATCGAAGTTGGGCGGACAGGGACGCTTGTTGCAGAAACAGTCGAGTGGCAATTGACCGGCTGAGCAGGTGCAACCCTGTGCGCCGTCGCCTCGCCTATCGGCAACATCCTCCGCCGCCCCTGGAGCATCGGCCGGTGCGTCGGACGAGGATACGACGTTCGCTTCAGCAAAAGTGTCTCCATCATTCCAATTCTCGTCCATGTGGGCTCCGCCGTCGGACACGTTCCTTCCGGCCTCCATCTGGGAATTGTGATCGGTGTTCTGCTCGGATGATGTCGACTCGTCTGCTCCACAAGAAACGAGTGCGAGACAGATCGCGAGCGGCACAACTTTGAGCATCTCCGGAAATGTACCATGTGGTAGCGGCGACGCTGACGGTCGTGCGTATTGGTAGCCATGAGGACATCGCCGGAGGGAAGATCCGAGCGCGCGCCCCCGCGGCGAGCTGCTCCTCATCGTGGGCGTCGAGGAAGGGCTGCGTCGGTTGCTCCGGGGTCGAGCAGCCCGAAAAGGTCGTGTCGATTTTACTGCCGCCGGGGTCAGTCGGTCGACTCGCTCGCGTGGCCCGGCTCTCGTGCTTAGCTGGTGGGTGCCATGCGGGTAGGACATCTGATCGTCGTCGTTCGGGATGATCCATGCACCGGCGGCTGCAGCTGCGATCCTTCGTCGGCACCAACGCAACGCCCTATGCCTCCACCGGCAAGGATGTAAGCGGGCGAGGCGGGTAACCCACAGATGAGAGCGCGCATCCTATTTTTCGTCGTGCTGACGTCGTGCGGTGGAAAAGCTGAGCCGTCAGGATCGCAATCGCCTCCCAACACGGCCGGCGCCACCGGCGGCACGCCATCGACGAGCGTTGGAGGCGCTTCTGGCGGCACGGCGGACTCGGCAGGTGGCGGTGCAGGAGGAGCGCTGCAGGGGGAAAACCATATCGTGTTCACGTCGGAGCCGGATTTCGGGGTCGGTGTGCTGCGGTGCGACGACATGAGCAAAATGGCGGGGATAACGATGCCCTGCCAGATCGGGCAGGCTCCCTACTACAAGCTCGTCTGCCAGGCGGGAATCAATGGGCCCCAGAAGGGCTTCGGTGTCGACGGTTTTCCTTGGAACACCCCCTTGCACGTGCCCATCGATCTGATGACCCTTCAGAAAAGCAGCGTGCCAGGCTTCGATCTTCCGATTCTCGCGGGCACGCTCAGCTTGTACCAGTCCCTTCCCCAACAGAGGGGTATTACGGCAGACTTGAGCATCGCAATCGCCGTGGATAACACGGTCTGCCGGTGGCACAGCGGGACACTCACTGCGGTTGCTGGCGACTTCCTGTAAGTGGATGAGGTCAAGCACGCGCACGTGGGAATGGGCATGAAGAAGGGGGCGTCGACAGCAGACGGCACCGTCGACGCGATCGATCGAGTGATCGGATTGCTGACGGAGGCTCAACCTGGGCCAGCATGTGCCGACCCGGGCGCAAATGTCGTGTGCCAGGCCGATGCGCCAAGGTTCGACGAAGTCCCCACCGCGCCCGCAGTGCTCGGCGCCGAGATTGACGACGCCCGCCCGAGCGAGCCTGCTGCTCGCAGCTCGGCAGCGATGGCAATGATGGCCACGGGTCGCCCTTCGTCGCAGCGGCTTGGAGCCGCAGCGCATTTTCCTGGGCGTTTTGTGGTAATTGTTCCGGGACCGATCCCCATGGGTTTTGGCGGAAACCAACCTCTGTGACGATCTCGACGCACCAGGTCTCTCACGACGTACGACGACGCCGGATTTGGGCCTCGCTGGCGGCGGTTGGGGTGGCCCTGGCGGCTCCTTCGGCAGAGGCTGCCTCCATCGACGTTCGATGCCCGGGCATGCCCCACCCCGTCGAGGAGGATCTCTTTGCTCGTGCCAACCGGTTGCTCTCCGAGGGCGGCATGCCCTCGGCCTCGCTGGGGCTCGACTGCGATCCCACCGGGGCATGGTTGATCTGGGTCGACGGATCGCGCGCGCTCATCGATCAGGGACGCGGCGTCGTCCAGGGCGCTCTCGATCTCATCCAGAGTCGTCTCGCCGCGGATCGCTATCCCCCGGCTCCTCCCGTCGGCGTATATCCGGCGGCGGTGGCGCCGGGCTACGAGGGAGATGGCACCGCCGTGTCTTCCGCCGATGAAGGCCCCGCCCAGCCGGCACCCGGTGAAACGCACGCCGACAAGCACGGAACGGAAGGAGGCCTCGGCGTGGCGACCGTGGCGCAGTTTTGGTCGGGATCGTCGCTCGGGATCGGCCCGCGTCTCGATGTGAGCGTGGGGCCGCCGGGAAAGTTCGCCTTCCTGCTAGGTGAAGAAGCCCTGTTCGGCACGGGGTCGGCAAGCTCGGGGCTCGTGGTGTTCGATTTTCAAGGCGGCGCCGCCTACGGCGCGCCGTTCAAGAGTCGCACGGGCCTTGGCATGGTGGCGATGTTGGGAGCCGAGCGCGTCTCGGCATCGCACGACAATTCGTCGAACGGTCTTTCCAGTTGGGCCTTCACCGGAAATCTGGGAGCACGCGCGAGCCTGGCGTGGAGCTCCACCAACGTCTGGCTGGGCGCCGATCTTCTCGTCAGGTCCAGCGACTTTCAGACCGGCGGACCCTCGCCGGTGTCCATTCCGGGTGCGTCGTTCGTGCTCTCCGTCGGTTGCTTCGTTCCCGCGTTCTCGCGCTAGTCACCTTTTGGTTGCCCGCCACGCCGCGCCGTCTATACTGAACATCTGTATGGGTAAACGCTCCGGCAGCGCTGATTTGCCGCTCCACGGAGGGCGCGTCCCGGCATGGCTCTCGTCGCGCATGGCCCGTCTGGGTGGCGTGATGATCGAAGCCATCGCGCACCACTATGGCCGAGCAGAAGTGCTGCGACGCCTCTCCCACCCATTCTGGTTCCAGTCGCTGGGAGCGGTGCTCGGCATGGACTGGCACTCGTCGGGCATCACCACCAGCGTGCTCGGTGCCCTCAAGCGCGGTCTTGCGCCCATCGAATGGGAGCTCGGCATTCACGTTTGTGGTGGCCGCGGTCGCCACTCTCGCAAGACGCCCGACGAGCTGCATGCGCTGGGCGATCGGGTGGGGCTCGATGCCGCATCCCTCGCGCGCGCAAGCCGGCTCGTGGCCAAGGTCGACAGCGCCGCCGTCCAGGATGGCTTCCAGCTCTATCTCCACGGATTCGTGGTCACCGACGACAGCGCGTGGACGGTGGTGCAGCAAGGCATGAACACCGGCACGCGCCAGGCGCGGCGCTACCACTGGCTGTCCGAAGGTCTCACCAGCTTCGTCGATGCGCCGCACGCGGCCATCGAGGGGCGTCCCACCGGCACGATTCTCAACCTCTGCGACCGGCGCGCCCAAAAGGCGCGGCAGAGCCAGCTCGAACTGCTCGGCCTCGGGCCCGACTTCGTGGTGCGTGAGCTCTGCCGTCTCGAGGGATCGGTTCCGAGACAGCCGCTCCTGCCCCATCTCGCTCTGCCCGCCCACCACGAGATCACGTCGAGCGACGTCGTCATGCGTCGCTTGCACGGTACCCTGGCCGCGGCGGCGCTGCGCGGCCCGCAAGACTTTGCCGACCTGCTGGCCGCACCGGGCGTCGGCGCGCGCACGATCCGCGCGCTCGCCAGCGTGGCCGAGGTCGTCCACGGCGCTCCATCTCGATTCACCGATCCGGCGCGCTTCGCCTTCGCACACGGCGGAAAAGACGGACACCCCTTCCCCGTGCCCATCCTGGTCTACGACGAAACCATCGGCGTCATGCGACGCGCCGTCGACCGCGCCAAGCTCGGACAAGACGACAAGCTACACGCCATCCGCAAGCTCGACGACGAGGCCCGTCGCCTCGAGCGGTTCGCAACCGGCCCCGCCTTTCACGATCTGATCGACGACGAGCGCCGGCAATCCGCTCGCCTCGGCGGCATGACCGCAAAGGGCCCCCATGGCTGGAGCTCGAAGGCCCAGATGTCCGGTGCGCTGCGCCTGGGCACCGCGTTGCCCGAAAAGTCGCTCACGAAGCCCCGATCGTTTCCATGATCGACGGCGGGCGACGCCGCCCGGGGCGCGAAGCCGCGGGGGCCTACTGATTCAGCGTCGACTCGATCCGCTTGTCGGGGACGAGCCACATCAAGGCGACGAAGACATAGATGGCCGAGGAGATCCACGTGCGAACGAACGCCAGCGGAATGGCCGACGCATAAAGAACGGTGGACAGTGTCGCCTTGGTGTCGTTTCCCACCGCGGCGGCCAGCCTCGAGCCCGGTCCCTGGTGCGCGATGATCGCGCGCTCCAGAATGTAGTAGGCAACGCCGGAGACCAGCAGCACGGCGCCGTAGACCGCGGTCGGCAGGGGCGCAAAATGATTCTCGCCCATCCAGCCGGTGACCACGGGTACCAGCGAAAGCCAAAACAGAAGATGGAGGTTGGCCCAGAGGATCTTGCCGTTGATGCGGTCGGCAAGATGGAGCATGTGGTGGTGGTTGTTCCAGTAGATGCCCAGAAACACATAGCTGAGCACGTAGGTCAGAAACGAAGGCACGCTGGGACGAATGGATTCCCAGTCGGTGCCGTGCGGCACCTTGAGCTCGAGCACCATGATGGTGATGAGGATGGCAATGACGCCATCGCTGAACGCTTCGAGTCGCCCTTTGGTCATCGCCCGGGCAGGCTACCAGCTTCTGCGCGCCTGGAACTTGGAGAGAACGGTGGCGCCGTAGACTCTGATGAAACACTTGGTAGGCCCTTGTCCTTCGTGTGAGACTGCCCGTCCAGGCTCCATTCTCGCGGCATGCACCTCGTTCTGCTCATCGTTGCTTCGTTCGTTGCGGGCTCCATCAACTCGGTCGCCGGCGGCGGAACGCTTCTTACATTTCCGAGTTTGCTGGCCGCTCACGTCTCGTCGATCGCCGCCAACGCCACGAGCACCGTCGCGCT